>JBKOWU010000115.1:0-3431 GCA_046724555.1 Thermoproteota archaeon
AAATTGAACCATTTATAGTAGGAACAGGCGACATTGATTATATTTGTGGTAGATGTGACAACATTATTGCTCAAAATGTTTCTCAAAGTCAGATAGCCTCAGATGCAGTATTTCAATGTCCAAATTGTCAAACATTCAATGAAGTTGAATAAGTATATTCTACCCTGATTGAAAAAGCGAAATAATCATCTTATTATGATTTGTTATAGGGGGTAAGGGACATATTACATGATCTGGCAGAGTTAACTAAAAATAAATTTAGGATGTATGTATAATAAACAAATGACATCGTTAACGTTTAAGTGCCCTATGTGTGGAAGCCAGATGAAGCAGATCCATTTTGGAAAGGGTAGACCAAACATCAAAATAGAATTTGATATGGGTGATGGAACATCAGGAACAATTAATACTTCATTTATGTTCTGCAACGCATGTAATAATTTGCAGTTTTTTGTACCCGCAGAGAAGGCAAATGAGTTTTCCAGATTATTTAAGGAGTAGAATTATTACTGGATTTACATATATAGATAGATCAAGCATCTACAAGGGTTGAAACTAATCAGTGCTAACTTGCAGTACTAGTGTTAGCATCATCTAAATCAAAGTATATCATGAGTTTGACACTTTGGTCGCATTGCCAGGTCTATCAAGATAGTTTTTACAACAATCATCTGAGCAAAAGAATAGAAGTCCCTTAATGGAGCTTGAATACCGTACTCCTTTAAGTAGTTCATCGTATTCCTTCCCGCATGCATTACAAAGTTTCACCATTGAGCTATAATGTCATACACGTCTTCCTATAAAGATCTTGTTAATTACATTACTCTATAACCATGAAGCATAATTAATTATATAGAATTGAATAGGTTTAAAGTACGAACACTCTGGATGCCATTAAGTTAAAAAGATAAATGGTTATATTGCTGTTAGCATTAAAAAGATGGAAAGAGGATAAGAATATTTTATAATGGCAACCCTTAGAGTCTACAAAAGAAATTCTACATCTGTGGAGTTGACTAATCTCGTAGAAGAAATTAGTAGATTGGGATTGGTCGACGCACTACAAAACTACTACAATAAACCTCTCGAAAAAGAAGCCAAGAGCATAGTAGCAGGACCTAGTTTTCTACAGTTCTTAAACAAATTGTTTCAAACTCAAATATCTACTGGAGATATCATACAATTTGAATCTGGAAATATCAGTAAATACTACATGTTGTCAGCGACTGGAACGTGGGATGAGATAATCAAGTTACAAT
Organism: Thermoproteota archaeon; assembly: GCA_046724555.1. Taxonomy (GTDB): domain Archaea; phylum Thermoproteota; class Nitrososphaeria; order Nitrososphaerales; family Nitrososphaeraceae; genus JAFAQB01. The sequence goes on from JBKOWU010000115.1 coordinate 1,260, forward strand.
GATAATGGTATGATAAAGATAATGAAAAACAAAATTATCTGCAATTGCGAATCACATTAGCAGAATAGCTTCTAACTCTCCTCCTACATGTATTATTATTCTCCTTCTACACTAACAATAGATGCCTCAATTTCAGGCCAAAGTTCTGCAACCATATCAGGCGTATTTGTTTTAATCCAATCCGCCATAGCTCTTTCTTCTGATAAGCTTTGTGACAGAACAGATATTGCATTGACTGCATTCATTCTCCTATATACAGAACTAATTTAGAAAAAAATTATCGTTCTGGATGTTCCTTTCTGTAGTGAGCAGTAAGTTCTTCCAAACTTGAAAAGGCGTTGTTACAATATTTAGAACGATTATAGGTCTCGACTCTATTTGATGGTTGTTGCTTACCCCTGTAATTCTGAAGATCGGATCTATCTTCTCGATTCATACTAGGTGCGACAACGTCTGTTACATGACATCAAAACCAATTGCGATAATTAAATTCCATGTGTTCTTATTAAAGACGTACGCCTGATGCATACCAATTACCATGCGGAGATTCTTCGAATAGTACTATTATGTCCTTCCTCTCAACCCTCAGTATTTTTACCGTATCCTCGGTAATTGCTTCTGCTAGTCTATCTTTTTCCCTTTGAGACCTACCACTATATAACGCAACAGTAATAATTGGCATATCTAATGAACGGTTGTCTTATAAGATAATAATAAATTATCTCATGCTTAGTTGTAGCAACTGATCGTCTTGGCCGAGGCATGACGCTCCATACACAATTAAAGACCAAAGATGGTCCCATGAAGGGAAGAAAAAGGAAATGGTATTAGGAATTAAAGAGCGCTGGGCATGTCAAATACAGTTCAAATGCCATTCAAACCGGTGTCAAATAGAATCTAGAATGGAAATAAACCACATAGTAGGTGCTTTAATAGGATTCCACAAATGACTGGATATGCTAGCAATGCTTTCTGAAGTGAACTCAATTGGGTTCCCAGCGAGTAAGTAATTCGGGGAAGTATGGCTTATTATCTACTTTAATTTATCTGCTTAAAAATTATTGAAGCGACTAGATGTGGATGATGGACTATTGAATCGACCAACTGACGTCAGAAACATGTGACATAGTGTAAATCTTATACAAGCTATTGATATAGAAGATGCTGTATATATCATTATGATTGGGATGGATAAATCAAATCTTACTGACACGCATTCCCATTTTGAAGGTGCTTTGGTCAATAATGACATTGTGTGACAAATGTACTAAAAATGAAGAATATCATACATGTTCAGAATGTAACCAACATTTGTGTATGAACTGCTTTAACACGGTTCATTTTGGCATAAATGCTCCAAGAGCTGGCAGCTCCATGGTTTATAACAAATGTGTTTTCTGTGGTAAAGTATATGCCACCAACGCAAAAGGTTGTGTTTGTGAAATATGTACTGTTATACTTTGTTGGGCTTCAGGAATGAATTATCTTGCTGCTGTAAATAGAGCAGCTGAATAACTTTTTAGAGAATAATGGCTATAAAATTCCCTTTAGTGGATAATGCATGTGTAATATCTTACAAATCATATATATCCCATATACTGCTAAAACTGATGAGAAAATACGTGTAATATACCCTTCATAATGATGTTTGTCGTATCGGCAATAGTCATTGGATTATTCGCTGCTACAATAACTGTACAGGATGCAAATGCCGCAAGTAATGAAGATAGTTCCTGCAGCCATCAAACATCTGATAAGTCAAAAAAATGCTCCAAAAATGATACACCTATGATTCTTCCTTTTCCTTAAACTACTGTAATGCTGCTCCCCCAAACTTCCTCATTTGATCACATTGACAGCTTGCATTGGAACCCACGGAAAAACTATAATGCCAGTTGTCCCTATATCAGCTACGAATGACCCAGATACTCTTAACCAAGCCCAAGCCCAAGAACAGATTCGCCAAGGTAATTGAAATCATAGAACAAGAGAAACACAAATTTAAATTCCAGAGAGGAAATCTCGGCCAGAATAACTCCAGGTGTACCATTGGTCTACTTTTGAGTCATTACGGCTGGACCGGTTATAGTTGCGCCTCAAGTGACTACGACGAAGCCGATAACAAGCTTCATGAACTAATTTCTGCTGAGGAACAGAGTTTTATTGCAAGTA
>JBKOWU010000293.1:0-5195 GCA_046724555.1 Thermoproteota archaeon
AATTAGAAATGCAAAAGCCTTTAATTCAGCTCAATAGATACCTGTCTATCCAGTAAATAAATATGCGTCTTCTCCAATTACATTCAGACTTTATAGAATACGAACCCATCTCTAGAGAAATTAGTGATGCAGAAGAAAACATATCTAAAACTAAAGTCCGATTAGAAGATCTTGTGGTTACGTTAATTTCTGTAGAAATTGATGACGATAAAGACGTTGTAAAAAATGCTGTTAATGAGATCAAAAAATACATGGATACTGTAAAAAGCAAGAGACTGCTAATCTATCCTTATGCGCACCTCAGCTCTTGTCTTGCTAGTGCTACTATAGCTGCTGAGATTATAAAATCAGTCGAGAAGATTTCAAAGGAATTGATAGACGAAGTCCATAGAGCACCTTTTGGGTGGACCAAGGCATTTCAGATTAAAGTCAAGGGACATCCATTAGCGGAAAATGCCAAAGTACTAACTAAACAATATTCAGTCGCTGCAGATGCTACGAGTGACACACATAGTGCTCATAGTGATGCTACTATCCCAGGTCAGTATGAAGAGAAAATGTCTTCTGCTTTAAAAGCTGAAGAAAAGTTGCAATCATTTTGGTATATCTTACAACCAGATGGGAAGCTTATCCCTATAAAGGAATATAAATTTAAGAATGACGAAAAAAATTTGCACACTTTAGCAAATTATGAAATGGTAAAGAAGAGAACAGTTGATGAACAGCCTCCGCATGTTAGATTAATGAAAAAGATGGCAATAGCAGATTACGAACCATCCTCCGATGTAGGAAATATGCGGTATTATCCAAAAGGTAGATTGATGAAGTCACTCATTGAACAATATGTTACTGAAAGGGTAATGGAATATGGCGGTATAGAAGTTGAAACACCAATAATGTATGATTCTAGACATCCATCTATGGAAAGTTACTTTAATCGTTTTCCTGCACGACAATATAATGTAATTGCAGATGGCAAAAGACTATTTTTGAGATTTGCAGCTTGTTTTGGTCAGTTTTTGATGGCCAAAGACTTCCAAATCTCATATAAGCATTTGCCATTAAGGCTTTATGAACTCACACACTATAGCTTTAGGAGGGAGAAAAGTGGAGAGCTAGTTGGCCTAAGACGTCTGAGGGCATTCAGTATGCCTGATTGCCATGCGATGTGCAAGGATCTGAGCCAGTCAAAGGAAGAATTGCTCAAGAGACTTGAATTATCTATTAACGTGATTAGTGCCCTAGGATTGTGTATCGAAACGGATATTGAGATGGCAATAAGATGTACAGAGGACTTTTACAATGAAAACAAGAGCTTTGTAAATGAACTGGTAAGTAGATTTGGAAGATCAGTAATAGTAGAGATGTGGAAAGACCGCTTCTTTTACTTTACATTAAAATGGGAATTTAACTTTATCGACAATCTGAACAAGGCATCTGCACTTTCTACCGACCAAATAGATGTTGAAAATGGTAAACGCTATCAAATTGAATTTGTTGATGAAGATGGCAATAGAAAGAATCCTATCATATTACATAATTCACCTAGCGGCGCAATTGAACGTGTAATATATGCACTTTTAGAAAAATCAGCCAAAATTTCAAAATCTGGCAAAGTACCTTCATTTCCACTATGGCTTACACATACGCAGGTCAGATTAATTCCAGTTGCTAAACAACATCTGATATTATGTGAAAAAATAGCTATGGAGCTATCAAGTAAACTAATCAGAGCGGATATAGACGATAGAGATGAGTCTGTGGCGAAAAAAATTAGAGATTCAGAGATCGAATGGATCCGTTATACTGTTGTGATAGGAGACAAGGAAATGCATGAGGAAAAGTTTATGGTTCGTGATAGAAATGAAGGTAGGCAACGTGATTTCACGTTGCAAGAACTTGCAGAAGAAATAAAAATTCAAACAAAAGACAAACCTTATATGCCACTAAACCTGCCTAAGTTTCTTTCACACAGACCTCAGATTATGGTCTAGTAACACTATTATACAAAGTGTTATTTCAGAACATGCCTATCATCAATTTGTGAATAGAGAAACCTTATTTTCTTTTAGATCGAAATAAAAATAGCAAAATTACTACAAAAATAAAATAAAAATTGTGTCAGCCAAAGAATTAGGATGATGCGCTCAGCAACTTGACATACTAGTCGTTAGGTGTCCAATAAGGGATGAAAAAGTAACTAACAATGGCCATTAGTACAAGTAATGGCAATCCTAAATATTCGAGAATGGATAATGCTATCAGCTATATAGATAATGCATATTTTATTTACAACTCTTACAGCATTTTAAGATATGACGGGATGTGAAAATCCATCGCAGATTCCTTATATAGACCCATTTTACTATCACAAATGTCGATTATGGATGTGGTATTATACAAAAGTTCTGGCAGGAGTTATGATTCTTGCTGCATTATCATTGATAGTAGAAGCAACTCCATCGTTAGCAATTATTAATCAATCATATGCATTCATTGACGAAAATAGTACTTTTGTATCTGCATCATCACCAAAATCAGATAAGCTATCTAATATAACGATAATAAGCAATTCAAACAGCGTATATTCAATTCCATCCACATTTGTTCAAGTTGACAAATTCAATACACAATATACTGTCTATGGTAGAGCTCATTCTTTTAACAGTTCAAAAAACTTGATAACGTCTACAATAGTGGATGATTATGATAAGAATCCCAATATAGGATATGTAGTAAACGACAGCGGCCAAACACTTAATACAACTTCCCAACCCGGCCTTCCTAATCCCTTCGTGAGTAAGGATTTTATAAATCAGAAAATTAGAAATGAAATCCAAGAAGCCATTGCAGCTATATCTGCCAATAATCCTGCAGAAAAATATGCAGAAATAAAATGCACTTTTGGAATGGTCTTGATTAATTATAATTGCTCTTGATTCTGACAATATACTACCTCCAGAGAATGAAAAGTAAGCTAGTCAAAACGTCGGAACGACAGGTCCAGAGCCAAGAAACATTCTATGGATAACTCAATAATAGAACCCCATTATAGCTTGGCTAACTTGACAGATTAGTAATTTTGGATATTATATGATATCTTGCGAGAGTATTCTGAATAACGTTTGGGTTGCTAATGTAGCCTCTCGATAATCATCATTTCTCATAGCCACTTCTACAAAGTCTATCCCTATCAGTTTTGCAGATGTGTCAATGCTTTTAATAATATTTAAAACTTCAAAAGGATTCAATCCAAACGGCTCTGGCGTTCCTGTACATGGGACATATGGTAAATCATATACATCTATATCGAATGATATATAGATCTTTCTATTTGCGGTTATGTTTTTCAGATATACTAGTAAATTGTCGATTCTCTTGTGTATTTCCCAAGCATCAAATGTTATAACTCCATTTTTTTCTGCGATATTATTTTCTTCCTTATCTGTTTGTCGTATTCCAATCTGAATTATGTTCTTGCCTGGAATGTAGCCTTCATTCATTATATGGAAAAATGGTGTAGTATGGCACATTTTCATACCATCATATTCTGGTTTCATATCTCTATGAGCATCAAAATGAATGACAAGTGGTTCTTCTTTGTATAATGCTTTCAGTGGATAATAAGAAAGAGTATGTTCTCCACCTATCATTACTGGCAGTTTTTTGGCTTCATATAACAAAGAAGTTATTTTGGGTACTGTATTGTCCAGAAATGAAAATGTACGAGAAGCTTTAATCCTCTGTCTGCTAGTTTCTTCTTGTACTTTTATCCAAGCAGGAATTTTTAGATCTCCAAGATCATAGATTTTTACTTTATCGTAGAGGTCTATTTTTTCATCAAAAATAAAAGTTTCAACTTGACGTGCAGAAGCTAGTCTTATTGCTTCTGGCCCCTTGTCAGTCCCCTTACCAAAGCTTGTCGTAATATCGAGCGGGATGCCATAAACAACCACGTTAGATTCATTAAACGAGATTTTGACAGGAAGGTCTGCAAAACTATATCCAGCGCTTATGACCTCAGGAACAATGAAAAGAGATCCAAGTAACTCAAAATCAGACTTTTTCAATATCAAAAAAGATACATTTCAGATTAAAATGCTTTTTATACCTTTATATTAAAGCGATAACCTACAAGGATGCTCTTCTGTTTCCAACGTATATGATATCATTTTAAATAAAAGGTTTTCGCGTTTTCTTATTTCTTACTATGTGTCAGTGTCGATTTACACAAATTTTACGAATTAGACAATATATGTTCATGTACTCCAGAATAACTCGTCAAGGCTTGACTGATGCGGCTTGCCGAGAATAGATTTAAAATTGAAATTAAGAGATGATAGAAGCTGATCGAATGTTGCTTCCATAGTTTCAAGATATTTCTCTGTATCGATCTCCTCTGCTTTCACTAGGTCCACAGGTTTTACACCATCTCCTGTTTTTGTTTTAACATATGAAATAATGTCTCCTGCCTTGACTTCTTTTCCTATCTCTACCAACAGTTTTGCTGCCTTAATATGTTGTGGTAATCCTTTATAGTTTTCAATTTCGGCATCTCTCCCGTCTAGCGATGTTGCTTTAACACTGGAGGTTGTTGTCAGCTTCTTACCATATTTGCTGGGTGATTTATTGACCATCACATTGAAGGTAAGATCTGACGATGGTATTTTTCTAGATTCCAAGTTTCTCGCATTTTCTTGGATAATATGTTTAATCTTTTCTTTAGCTGATTCAAAGTCCTTTTCCGAATTTACCTTGCTTAAGATGTCCAAAATATTATAGAATGCATTTCGTATGAATGGAGGAGTATGGGATTTCTTTCCAGTAAGACCTTTGACATCTACAGTGCCATCTGCTAGGACACCGAGGTAGTTCTTCTTGAGTTCGCTGAATACTACATAACGATATTGCTTGTCTATTTCAAGGTCTACTCCAAGATTACTTCTTGCCCAAGCCGATATTTGATCGACTTGCGTATTAGATGGATTCTTTAGAAAGAGTGAGTCAGTATCTCCATATACTACATCGATACCTATCTCTTTGCATTTCTCAATTGTCTTTGTTGTCGTAGTTCTTCCAATGGCAGCAGTTGCATCGGCTACTGGCAGACAGTACAGAGGAAATATCTCTGCACCCATCACTCCATAGCTGGCATTAAGAATTACCTTTATTGCTTGGCTTACTACGTTATACAG
>JBKOWU010000151.1:0-6737 GCA_046724555.1 Thermoproteota archaeon
GTAAATGTTACTGATGACTTTCAATGGGAATGGCTTTACATACCGCATTTTTATCATACTCCATTCTATTGCTATGCATATTCATTTGGAAATTTATTGGTTGTCTCGTTATACCAGCAGTACAAGTCAGAAGGAAAGTCATTTATTCCAAAATATCTTAGTATATTATCGGCAGGAGGTTCGCAAAAGCCCGAATACTTGCTTAAGGAGTCGGGGATTGACATCTCAAAGGATGAATTCTGGCAACAAGGATTTGATCTAGTTGCTACTAAGATACAAGAGCTAAAGAAGATGAATTAATAGACCCATGCATAGGCTATTGAGACCTTGATAAACAATAAATTTATTTAAACAGCAAGTCAGTTGCTTTAAGAACGATTTTTTTCGTCAAACTTGATGCAGCTAATCTGTAATTTTTGTTTTGCAAAGAACGGAAGAGTAATCATGTATTAGAAAATGTCACTAGCGACCGGTCCTTCACATTTGGTAATGCTTTAATGTGCAGTTATGAGGTACTGTTATTTATGACTGCAAATAGTCATGTATTAATCACTCTTACATTGGTCTCCGCATTAGGAGTCGTTGCAATTCCTTTTGGAAACCCCAAATTTATTGGCGAAGCTATTATTGTGGAATTATCATTTATCGTATTATCTGTATTAGTTTGGAGAAGATATACAAAAGTACTTTATGCTTGTATTGCGTTGGCATTAACAGTTATTATAGGTAATACGACTTCTCCAGCTCACATTCATTTAATGGCCACTTTTTCAAAGCCAATCAATGCATTAATACTAATAATTGGTGGATACATCCTCCAAGGAATCTTAATTTACACTAGCTTAAAGGCCATACTCAGAATTAGAAGATTAAGATCATTGACACAGCCTAGCACTATTTAGATTCATGATAACATTTGAGCTTTGCTGGTAGAATGGTTCATCTATTACACAGTACTTTCAATACCTACTTTAGATCGTATCTTTTGGCAAGATGTTCTTCTTTATCCTTACCAGTATTACTATTAGCACTACTACTACGATAATGCTTCTGAATCCTCGTAATCACTTTAGAATCAAAAAGTCTTAAAGCTGCATTATTTAATCCTATAAAATGTAGTATAAAGTGTCTAACACCTATGTCTAAATATTTTCTAATGCCTTGCAATACCTTTTCAGGTGTTCCGACCATAACGCTGTCAACAAGATATTGAGAATACTCTTCTCTCCTGAGCCTCCGACCATGATCAATGGACGGGGTTTTTGAATTGGTTTTGGATTGCATTTAGCATTTTTTATTTTATAGTATTCTCCTTCAAATGATGCACATTTCTCTGTCCACATTGCTTTGATTATACTTATGGATTCGTCAAGCTGCATAATTCTTGTTCTAGCTGGTGGAAACTCATATTTCTCGTACCATCCTGCACCTATTCCTAACTCTGATCTACCATTACTTGTAATATCCAACGTAGATAACATCTTTGCTAATATGCGATAAGAATTACATACAACTATTTGTCCTATCTTTACTTTTTGTCTAATTGCTGCTAAAGAAGATAACAAAGTAAAGCATTCAAAAATATTTTTTTCTGTGTCATCCTTATAATGAGGAACAAGATGATCATAAGCACATATTGAATCAAAGCTCAAATTATATGCTGCTGTTGCAATAGACTTTGAAAATTCATATTGCTTAATAGGATTATTTTCTTCGTCTAATGGGAGGTCGCCTTTCCTCTATCCTTGTGGAATAGCTAGACCAAATTTTATATTATCTGACATAATGCTATCTGCTACAGTATAATATATGTTATATACCATTAGCGAAAGTAGCTTTCGTTTTGTTAAACTTTCATTTCAGAAAAAAATCATTAAAAGAATGAATACAATGTGTGATAATTTAAGCAGTTACTCTTGTATTAATTGCGGAACAAGACATAATGAAACTGCTTGTTCAAAGTGTGGTTCAAAGACGAAAAGAGCAGATTTCCATAGATTTTAATTGCAGAGCACAATAAAAATGCATCATTATTGTTATAGCTTTCCTTTGATTGCTTGGATAAACCAGGTTGGAAGAATATCCTTATTTTTCTTTACAAAATATCCAAATGCTGAGTCCAGTATGTATGTCCTTGCCCAATCGTCTTTTGATCTTACAGATCTACCATATGCTTGTATTAACTTTAATGCTGTTTGCCAGTAATACCACTCTGAATCTACTTCTCTTTTTGCATTAGTCCATCTATCGCTTTTGTTAGGATAAGGCACCTTAGTTATTATTTGAAATCTAGAGAGTTCATCTTTTAGATCAAGGCCAGTATGCAATGATGGTGAGATAAGGACAGTTGGTTTTGCAGTACTTTTTGTATGCTCAAATATGACCTCATCTCTTTGTATTTCTGGGTCGGTTACTAATAATCTTCTTGCGTTCGTTTCGGAGATATTTTCTTTTATAAAGTTTAGTTGCTCGTAGGATGTAGTATGGATTATTCCTTTATCATTTTTATGCAATGACATTAAATTGTCGACAGTTTTTGCAATAGACAATTTTATCTCGTTAGATTGTAAGTTATTGTAATTAAGATATGCAATATTGATGGGAATAATGGGCCTATGGTCTAATGGGAAATCTGAAAGCACCTGTATAAATTTGACTTCATTTTTGTTTAGACCAACGTTTCTGCAAAACGCATTATGGTTTAATATAGTTGCACTCATAATCAACGTTTTTGAGCATTTTTCAAATATCGATTTACAATATGTAGAAATGTCTAATGGTTTTAATTCAACCTTAACAACTTCATAACTTTCTTTGGTTATCTCAGATATCATCCAGTTCTTTGGATTAGCAATGATGTTGTTTATTGTTCTTGAAAGTCTTTCCGTATCTCTAATAGCATCAACTGCAAGCTCATCCCCTAGATTAGCTGCGAATTTATTTGATGTGTTTTCATCATCGGCATATTTTTGTGCAATTTCTTCATCACTATCAAATAAATCAGATGCTGAGATTATTTTTTTTTTTCTGTTCTTATTGTTATTGTTTTCTGCTCCATTCCCGTCATAATTGTATTTGACTTTACGTTCGATAGCTAACGATTCTGCCATAGAACTATTGCCAGTCAACGCAAGCAGCTTTGCTTCAACTTTTATAAGAAAATCAATCCAATTTTCTATATCATCATAACCATAATCAATAATCTTTAAATCATGAATATATCTTTTCCATCTCTTTTTGGATATAGTTAATCCTCTGAATTTTACGATCTCTGTCTCTAAGAGGTGACCCTCATCTAATACCAACAATTCTCTTTCTGGTAGACTTTTCTTGTTTGGCAGAAGTCCTAAGAAAATAGAATAATTGAATATAGAATGACTTGAGGTTAATGCCATATTCAACTGGTCAAAGTATTCACATGGTTTCCATTGACCCTTTTCTTTCAGGTTCTTTAGGTGCAACCATTCTGAATATTCCTTTTGATAATAATTTCTGCTACCATCATCAATGAATACCTGTTCATTCTTTGTTCCCTTATTGCTTATTTCATAATTCTTTAGGAAGGATCTATATTTGCATCCGGTATCCTTGAAGGATTCATTAGTCATACAAGGACCATATTCTACTGTAGTATGATAGCATTCATTTGCATTATCTGAAACACAAATCCCACATCGATATAGACCATTTTTGATAAAGTCTTCTTTTACTAAACAAGGAAAATTGTTTTTTCCCTTTGCTACTTTGAGATATGGAAAATCCCTTGAGTATTGAGTCTGCAAATCCTTTGTCGAAGTACAAATATAGCTTGAACCCAAAGTCATGGCAATTGCTATAGCTACGGGGCTCTTGCCAAATCCAGTAGGAGCTTCTAATATAATGTATTTGTAGCCTGAATTGAAAGCATCACATATCTGATTTAGCACTTCTGTCTGATTATATCGTTGGGATGTAAAAGGAAAATTATTGATAAGATTAGATATAGTTATTGATGATTGACGATGGCTTTTGCTATTACCATTATCGTTATCCACTTGCGGTCATCTTTCTATTATCATAGGGTCTATAAAACTCATTGAAATCGCTCTTCAGGTAGAACTGATGTCTTTTCAGGTATCATCTTCTTCCAAAGGTTTGAACCAACAGCTCCACCTTATTCTATAGTAGACTATGGTAAGCAGTAGTCCTAGATGCTTTCACATATATGTCATAAGAGTAACTTGTTGCTCCTTATCGTTTTTGTTATTATTATTAGTATGAGGATGATAATTCTTCTTGCTTGCTTTAATACGTCTGTCTCCAATAAAATCTGGAAAGTCAAAGATCATTCCTCTTTCCAACACTTTATTTTCTAAATTCTGAAGTACTTTGTTTGAATAAGATTCATTTGCTGCAATATTATAACTTGGTTTGAATGGTTCTGTGAACTGATAAATTCTTTTTTTGTAAACTTCAATACCATCATTTACATTAAGCAACTTTAGAATTATCTGCATTCTTTCCCATATGTCTGCTCTTAGTCTTAAGAGTGCGCCAAAAACATACCCAACACCAGATCTATTGCAATTATCAAGTATTGCATCTATTTCTTCTTCTGAATCTGTAATAAGAGGTAAAATAGGGTCAATATTTACTCCGCATTTAATATCAGCATCACTAAATTTCCTTATTGCTGAAAACATATGGTTTGCTGGCGGAGTTCCAGGTTCTATTATACGTCTAATTTTCTCATTGCATGTTGTTATTGACCAAACTAAAAAGCAATCGTCTTTGTACCTTTCGTGTAAGGATAGGTCTCTTGATATTATAGTTGATTTTGTAAAGACATAGTATGGGACATTATATTCTTGTAATACCTCAATACATTTTCGGGTTAAACCGTATCTTAATTCTGCTGGTTGATAAGGATCAGTAGCGGAGGATACCATTACAGGGTCTATGGTTTCAGATTTCCACGAGTTTAACTGATTTTCCAATACCTCAGCAGCATTACTCTTGGCATAAATTTTATCATAGAATTGCGGGGACCATTCATAAGTTGCATAACAGTATCCGCATCTATGTTGGCATCCTTGATATGGATTAATTGTAAGGCCTTTATGTCCTTTAACTATGAACGGATGGATTATAGACTTGGAATTCTTTGTTACAAGGTTTGGTCCCTTCTTATCATACCATATTTCCATAGCGATAACTAATAACCTGTGTATAATTCGTGCTAATTAATGCTGAAACCCGTCGGTAAGAGGGAGAGGAGGAGATATATATTATTTGCTCAAGCAGTCTAGTAGTTGGTTCTTTGATTAACACAAGACCGTTGACACTTCTGTGGATGGTATTGATAATGAGTATGAAATCAATAGATCGTTTTTGTGATCAAACACTATAAAATTAGTACCAATCGTATTCGTCATACTACTGCGGCAATAATAAGCTAAGCAAGGAGGACTTGTTTGCTGTTTTTGTCTCTGCAACATACTTAAACAGCGCATTGTGTCTCCGTATCAGTTCTTCAACCATGTTTGGTTTTTTATCTAGTCGCATTCTGCTCTCTAGCGTTTTAAATTTAAAAAAGTAAGGAGTAATATTATCTTTCTATGCACAATAACCTAGTGTTTCATCAGTAAACATTATAGAATTTTGTATATTCGATAATGATACTCTACATTGTTTTGATAATGAATTTGCTAATATCAAGATGCAGCTTGACTTACACCATACCTAAATCAATCTACGGCTATTAGTGGTACTATTTTATTGTCGAAAAGAAATACGACAATACATAAAACTATGAAATAGCGTTTATATCTAGTTTATAGTTCATGAACATATGAATAATACATGAGTCAAGGTAACGAGATTTTGCAGAAATTTGATGAATTCGAAACATCTATGAAGACACACCTTGGAAAAGTCGACCCAGTATTAATTGTTGATTTTCTACTACGCCAAAAAAACGAAAAAAACAGCAATAAGAACCCAATATACACTCTGGAGGTCTTTATAAAGCCAAATCAAAATACAGATGAGATTAGAAATAGAATAATTAGGGAAACAGGAATGGTACCTGCATTCTATGATGGTGGAACTCACATAGTAGTGGCACATAAGATAAACTTTGATATGCTCAAAATGATAAACGACATAGAATTTGTGGAAAGAATAAGAGGGACATATGCTGGTGGCGGCCTTGCATCAATAGGTCCAGTATATGATTGATTATTCCTACTCCTATACAGTATTGCAACATTTGGTCCAAAATTATCTTTGCAGAACAACGTGGCAGTGAGAGCTAACCACCATAAAACCAATATGAAATACACGTTAGGTAAACCACGCATCGCATCTAAATGATGTGAGGGAAATACTTCTATCTTTACATTGTTTAACTCAATAACTGTCTCCTTGGTATCAAAAACACTAAGACGGGTTGAAGTATTTCAGATAGTTATTGATGAACTGATTGGCATCGAAGAGGGTATAAGCGAATCCAGTAGTAACCCTCTACGATTCTATGTCAGTGACGGTGTTTGATTATTTATATTTAATAATATTTAACAACTATTACTGATTTATTCAGTATGGTTAGAAAACAGCCTATCATCTTTAATTTGTTCATAAACTAGCGTACTTTAAACTTCTCTAATTCAGCAATACTTAATTTCAAGAATACTTCAGCACCATTGAATCCATCAACTTCTGACTTTGGTATGTTATATTCCTTTCTTGCTCCCTCT
>JBKOWU010000139.1:0-3764 GCA_046724555.1 Thermoproteota archaeon
TCCTTCGAAAGCATTATCAAATTTTAAGGCTGGTTTCTATGATTTATTACTTCTTGACATTAAAATGCCAAAAATGAATGGCTTTGAAGCTTATCAACAAATGAAAGAAATAGATAAGAAAGTAAAAGTTTGCTTTATTACAGCTTCTGAAATGCATTATTACGAAGAGATTCGAAAAGAAATATTTCCAAAACTAGGTGTGAAACGGCTAATTAGAAAACCAGTCAGAATGGACGATTTAGTAAAAGATCTGACAGATGAACTAAAATCAATCAATGACAACAATGACAAATACAGTAACTATAATTAGTCATAATAGCTTTTTAAATGAGAGTTAATGTAAGATATATGAGCATCGTCTGTGTCAAAAGGTATCCCAGAAGAAGGCAATTGACAAATATATCTGAAAATTATATAGATTGTACTAATGAGGAAGCTGCTGCTACATTTACAATCAATCTATCACTACAGAAATACCACAAGAGAATGGCGTTGAAGAGATTATGAGGTAATAATACAGCAATGAACAATGAGCGCAGAATATTGCTTGTGGATGATGAACCCGACATTGCGTTTGCACTAAGTATAGGTTTAGAAGATAATGGATTTGAAGTTGATACATTTAACGATCCACTATTGGCCTTACAATCTTTTAAAGAGAAGCACAATAAGAAGGAATCATATGCCATAGCGCTTATTGACTTTAGAATGCCAAAAATGAATGGCTTTGAATTGTATAATGAAATTAGAAAAATAGACAATAGAGTCAAGCTCTGCTTGATTACTGCATTTGACATTCAAAATGAGGCTCTAAAAGCAGCAATACCCGTATTAAATGCAGAAAAAGCTGTTATTATTAAAAAACCAATTAAAACGGTGGATTTGGCAAAGATTGTAGCCCAAAAAATAGAAGAATAATGAAGAGATTTTCTGGCCTTATATGCCGTAATCTTCTACAATATTTATGGCCAAGGGAGTAATTACTTATGCCAAATAACTCTCTCTGAGTACATCCTTTCGTATATATTTCTGCAAACCAATGGACAATGGCCTATGCAATTAATGCATTTAATATAGCAATTGTTGGAAATATTACAATTAATTTGAGTGCTATGAAGAGACATAGAATAACTTCATTAAAGTGTAAAGATAATTTCAATTATTATCTTTAATAGAAACTTCACAAATGAATATCTATAATGTGATGACAGTATACTATTATATAATGATAGGTAGGTTGAGGAGATCTTACGTCAGCAGCAGATGAGGATAAAATTAGTAGTTATCATAAAACTATTACTGTAGAAAGAATCAAGGAAAAAGACCTATTTCTCAAAAGAATTCTTGTTGTAGACGATGATCCTGATATTACATTAACCTTTAAAGTTGGTTTAGATGGATATTATTATGATAAAAGACGTTTTGAAGTATACACGTATAATAATCCCGTATTAGCATTATCAGAATTCAAGCCAAATTTTTACGATTTACTTTTAACTGATATTAACATGCCTCATATGAATGGATTTGAATTATGTGAGAAGCTATTAGAACTAGATGTAAACATTAGAGTTTGTTTTATCTCTGCTGCAGAAGTGAATGTTGAAGCTCTAAGGGAAGTATATCCAAAAGCAAGAAGTATAGGATGTTTTATCAAGAAACCAGTTATGATAAACTATCTGATTGAAAAACTTATTGCGGAGCTATATTAGTAAGTTTTTCTTGATGTACTACTAATTATACTTATGCAATATTTATTTTAGTTGACAATGATGATAAATGATTCTAATTGATAAAGCTGAAAATATAAAATCAGTAGCAAATAATGAAAGCTTTACCTTTAGATGTTAGACAGCTAGATGATATAAAGAAAAAATTCCGTGCAGCTTTTAGTATCCATATTTGCTCGGATTCTGGTCAAACTGACTTTTGCATTAAGGTAGATGGAAAAGACCACACTTAGATGAACTTCTCAAAAAGATCCAAGATGAAGACCATTACGTACAACTTTTAGGCAATGATAGATTTCTTCTACGCCAAGAGGGGATTGAACGTTGCTTAGATTTTTACCCCTCAATGCGATAGATTAAGTCAAAGGAACTAATATGATATAATACAAAAATATGTCTAGGGCTTTGTACTATCATTGTCGTAAGAATATTCACTCGGCATATACAAGCTAAACCTCCCACTTCCTACCTTGTGGCTTTAGCTTTAGCTTCTGAATGTCAGCGGTGCTAGGATAACAAGGATGCCGTAAGCCGTGCTTGCTGATTGTATGACGTTGATAGTCGTTGTTATCCTCAGTACCATAATCGCAGTAATAGCAGCTATATGACAACAATGTCCATTCCTATCCTCTCTATTGGAATATGGTTCGAGGTTAGAAATATTATTGCGGTATGATTATTCTATAATAGTCTAAGGGAATTAGGTTAAAACGTTATTCAAATGGTAGGGTCATTGTTGTGTGTTCTACTGCCATGTTTGGTCGTTCATGTAGCGGCATTCTGCTTTCCATGGTTGCAATCGTCTGAGATAATAGAGACTGTTTTGTTTGTGTGCCTGTATTGTATTTCTTTTTAAACTAGTATTTACTAATTTGTTTAGTTGGCATTTTCTACATGAGCCGTAAATTGGTATTTAGAATAATTCTGTAAAAGTGCAGTAATCCTTTTACTTCCTTAAGTTGTGAAGATGCATATTTTTTGACTCTTCAACATATGGGTAGAATAACCACTTAAAGAATCTAGATATCACCATAAACTTCGAATTATAACTTTTATCAATTTATGCAATGGGTCTTCATTCTCTGGTTTGCGACATTCTTGTGGCTCGCATATGGGCAGTATTTCAAGCTTATTTTAGAGCTAACCTATTGTGAATACGAATGATTTTGTGATATTTGCGGCCTGTTCATTTTCTGTTTTGTAATGAAAAGTAGCGCTTGCTGTTGTTTTTCCAGCCGATATTGCTTGATATACCGAAGATGGACCTGCTACTGAAACCTCTTCTCCGGGGTTTAATTTAAAATTTAAATGGAGGTGAAGTAGCGGTACAACCCTGCGTATGTTTTATCACCACGTTTCTCATAAATTGTGCAGATAAAGGCGACTGACATGCTCCTGCAGTGAACATTATCGTGCCTGGTGAATTATTGATTACTGTTGAAAATATTTCAAATTTGCTGCCAGCCTTTAAATGTAAAGGCGAGGGTGGATATCTTTTAGGTCAACTCCTGCAACGGCCGCATTAGAGGTCAAGTTTGGGTGGATTGGGAGTACGCGTATCTGACTTCTCCCAGTGGAAAACCTAGAATAGTAAAAGTAACGAGCATGGCCAAGATAGGTAGTAATATGATAAACTGTATTGTTTTACAGAATTGCATCTGGGATGTCTACCTGATAATCTTGTTGTACTATTTGTACTTACCTATCGCTATGAAACTGTGCTCTTAATTACGTTGGTTGTTTAGAGATCGGATAATCTCTTCTTTCAGCAATATGCCTTTGGACTGATAACCAACAATCACAAGTTATGCATGCAGATATTGTTTTTACTACCTAACGGCCAAAGTCTCCTGTTGGCATCATTCTAACTCTTGATCCTTTTATTCCAACCGCAATGATCTCTATTCCTATTATCAATAGCGCGACTCCTATTATTAAGGATAGAAAAACCGCACCTAAAGTGGGAGAAAGCATCACAAAGAAGGATAAGATAATAGCTAAAGCACCTACACCGACTCTAGCTCCTTTTACCCA
>JBKOWU010000187.1:0-2061 GCA_046724555.1 Thermoproteota archaeon
AGTTAGATCTGAATTCTTGAAGAGCTTTGATAGGATCTGTGTATGAGATGCATTCATAGCCAGCATCTTCCAATGCTATTTGGTAAACCATACATATGTCAGGTTCGTCATCTACTACAAGTACTCTTTTTCCACTTATCGCTGTTTGATCCCGCAGCACACGCTCATGTTGTTGTTCTTCCCTTGCCTGAAGATTGACTTTTGTTATAATCTGATCATAATATATTGGGTCATGAGAACCCAAACCGAATATCCTTTTGGATTTATTATTATAATGATGATGACAATAATAGATTCCTGAAGTCCTAGTACTAGGATCGTTCATGCTGTCCATATAGAAATCATCCATCATTCTTGGTTACACTAACTATAGCCGTTTATTTTACTGGTAGTAAAACATATTTTTGATTTGTAAAAAATGCTGCTGATATTAGAAGTGCTAAATCCAACTCTAATGTTCCATTTCTCGTATAATATCCTTAATTTAGGCCTACTAATGATGTGATCAGAAAACTTGATTTATTGTTGCTTGCCCGGTTTCATCTTCTTGCTCTTCTTCTAGCTGATCTGTGCCCTCGTCATAATCAGGTTCGTTTGATTCCTCTTTGTCACTTACATTGTTGTTACTATAAGAAGATGATTTTACATTCTCTTTTGACCTATTAGATACAAACCTAATAGCGTCATCAACTACAATAGCATTTGTAAGCAAACCTATCTTCATAGAATAACACTCTTTAGCTAATGATAACGCTTGTATCTTTTCTCTTTTATCTTCTGTGTTCTGAGATGTATTCCATGCTTCTTTTGTGATTGCATTTAGTCCAACTAGACATTTCTCTTACTCTTCTGGCAATCGCTCGTCAATGTATCTTTTGATATTGTGTTTAGCCTGATCTCTTAGATGCGATATATCTCTATTTACAGTAGCTAATCCAACTTGCAATACTTGTGATATCTCTCTTTGACTGTACCCTTTGCTGCAAAGCTCTTGTACTTTGTCCCTTCTCCATTCTACTTGATTTTGCTGTTCCATACCTGAGCTCAAATGTTCCATTTCCTGTGCATGGTTTTAAACAGTCGTTCCATTTTCACGCTTAGCAGTATAATAATAGCTAGGCTTAGCTTTATGGTTTGCTTAATGCGTCAAATATGTAAATATATAATCAGATACAAAATTTGTAATAATCCTGATAATGCATTATCTTGGAACTTTCATAAACCATGTTGACATTACAATATTATAACAATATGAGCCAAAATCCACAGAAAAGGGATAAGGATTCAAAGGAAGCGGTAGAAAACAGCATTGAGCAAACATCAAATGATGACGATAAGTATCCAGCAACAAAACAAACAGAAGAAGTTGCAGGACAACGAGATACAAAGAGTGCAGATGCTTCTGATTCAGCTGAGTCTATGATAGTTTAATGTAAAGTCTTCTCTATCTTCATCTGCACTTCATATTCTCTAGAGAACACACGTAGTATGGCAAAGGTTAGAAGCAACGATCAATTTTAAACTCTAAATGAACTTTGGATACGATTCTGCGATTGGAATATCAGCAGCAATTTTGACAACCTTGAGCTTTGTTCCTCAAATAATCAAGGCATACCGAACAAGAAGAATGAAAGATATTTCTAGATATCTTATGATTCTTTTTACCACAGGGTCTATTCTTTGGATAATCTATGGGATACTTCATGAAGATCTTGTGATTATTGGTGCAAATGCCACCGCAGCTATATTCAACCTTATACTGCTTTACTATAGTTTTGTTTATTCGGTATCAACTTGAGGACTTGTTTTTGTTGTTGCTAGTGCTATAATCATTAGCTCTATGTCTTTGTTGAAATCCTCATTATTGTGGTTGCTATGAGCACATGCCTTCGATACGTGTAACTGCTGTGCTATCTCTGCATAGCTCAATCCTCTAGCCCTCATTTCTACTACTTTGGATCTACGCCATTCTAATTGGTCAGCTTTTGTGCTCAAAGTTCAGATTTTTCCTTCGTAAATATTATGCCGGTCAATTTTTAGCTTTATCGGGTAGAATATGAC
>JBKOWU010000250.1:0-13405 GCA_046724555.1 Thermoproteota archaeon
GGACATGGCGAAAGAAAGTAGTCGTTTTAGGGGGTGGAGTCGCGATTATACTTACCTTCCAGCTATAGTAGGAATCATTATATTCGTCACTTTTGGAGTCTATGCAAATATTCACGTAATTTCTCCGGGCATATCTACTGCCGGGAAGATAATTGCTAATGCAAGCTTAATATCTTCGCTTTCAATTGCTGCACTTCTCTCTGCTTCATTTCTATTGATGTTGAAAAGACAGATGCTTCCAACTGGATATAGAGGAATAATGCTATCCGCATTAACTGTGTTATCTGTTTTAGTGGTAAACATTCTAATCTTTTCTGGTCTCGGCTCACAAATAGGAGCAAATTACTTAACATTTTAGTCTTCATAATACGGATTTGGCCTATGCAATTCCAACCAAAGCGAAAATCCCGACGCACATACTATGAAGCATAGTCACTTTATTTTCCTCATACTCAAATCCCATATAATATATATCATCAATACAGTTTAGATAATACAGGAGAAGACGTTGAATGGACTACTTTAGCCCTATAATAATGCAGCTCCCAGGACTTGCCCCTCATTACACCCAGCATCCGATTTTTGGTGATATGTTTACAGCTATGGTTGTAGCCGCGCTGATTGCGATTGGTTTGAACTTTGCTATGGCAATACTGCGCAAAAAAACTACAGATATAGAGAAGATGAATAAGATAATGAAAGAGACCAACGAATGGCGAAAGGAGTATACAAATGCAATAAAAAAACACGATAAAGCCCGAATTGAAGAATTGAAAAAGAAGCAGGCTTACGTAAATAAGATGACTATGGAAATGCAACAGCAACAAATGCGTCCTATGTTAATTTACATGATGCCTTCCTTTATGCTATGGATATTTGTATTCCCTGCTATCTTTGGCGGCACAACAGCTTTGTCGCCAATACATATTCCCTGGGTAATGTGCAGTGATCAAAATGTACACACTGACATGCAGCTCGACAAGAATGGTAACCACAAAGGTCCATGCACAGTGCCAGGAGAAGTCTATCTTTTTGGTTGGTTTCTCATTACAAACTTTGCGTTTAGTGGGATAATATCTAAAGTGACAAAGACCAGTATGCCAAGCATAACCTAACTAGAGAGAAAAATATTTTTACGCAAATTCTTTTCTATATCATATAGATCTAACCCGATCATCACATGCTTATTATTATGTTACGGACTTCTGCTTAATACACGCTGCATTATAAATACTGGAATTATTATTGTGGTTTTCGTGGAATTGTATATAAAGAATCAATGGCTAGAAATAAATTAACAATTAATAAAGCGATCTTTTAGACGATCAAACTGATCAGATATTCACTATCTGAGAGTAAAATAATACAAAACGATTCCAATTATTAGATTCTTAATGCGCTGTATACTATAATAGGCTTATAATATCTCTATTGATAAGCAATATGAAGTGATAGATAGGTCCCTTTCCGATTAATATAAGAACAAGTGGTTGCTAAATGCTACTGCATATGGTGAGCAAAACCAAATCAAAGGTGAGAAAAAAGGGAAAGCAAACAAGAGGTACAAGAAAATCAAAGCCTCTTAAGAAAAGGGGCGCAAAGAAAACGAACACGCGTGTGGTACGCCCAAAGAGAGTATCTACGAGAGCACAGCGGGCAAGTAGCCGGCGAAGTCGTGTTGCGGAGTCTTCGGGACAAGAAAATGAGCTTTTGGCTCAGGAGAATGCATCCTCGATATCTTCAGTGGATGAGAATGTCACCAACGATGAGCAACAAGGAGACATACAGCTTAGTCAACCTGACGCGACTCTCAAGGGGGCAACAACGGATGAGCCTTTGGATATAGAGGAAAATATTGAAGACCAGAATAGCAGTACCTCGGAAATACAATCAATATGAGTATCAATATTACAAGAATGGATTAATAGTTGGTATGTAATATATTCATATTTGAATCAATTCCATAGCTACGTACATTTACACAGTTAACTCCAACTACGAATATAGGGTCTACATATTGCTGTTGTTATGAGTATCAGCACTCTATATTAGAGGCAAAAAAGAGCCGAAGTTTCAGCATTTCCTATACGAAATTCCAACAGATCTGGAATCTATGCTTTGGTCTATTTTCCTGTTTCAGGTTGTAGAATCTGTAGCCATAACAAAAAGCATACACTTGGGAAAGTAGCGATAGACGAAGTTACTAAATAAAAGGAAGCCACTATTATCGGAGAGACATCATGAAATGGAGGCTTAATGATTTTACCAAATTAGGATTTGCTAACTTAATACGGCCGTTTGAAAATTCAGTAGACGATGTTGTAAAGACAACAAGAGCATTTGGTATTGCAACAAGGGCGCACATAGGACAATTTAGAGATGAAAATAAGTCCGAGCCTTACATAAATCACCCGTTAAGAGTAGCTCTCATACTAACTGAGGAATTGCACAAATACGACGTGAATCTTGTGTGTGTTGCTCTACTTCATGACGTAATAGAAAAAGGCGATCAAAACAGGAGTATAACTGAAGATCATATTAGAAAAGAGTCAGGTGATGTTATATACAGTATGGTCCGTGCACTTACCAAGCCCAAAATGATACCGGGCCAAAGGGAAAAGTTGTTGAATGAACATTTCCACAGCATTAGAACTGCTTCGGAAGCCGTAAGATACGTAAAGTTGGCAGATGAGCTTGACAACATGAGGTCTCTTAAGAATTCATCCCATAGGGACAAAGTATTGCGTTATAAACAAGATGCGCAAAGGTATATTATTCCGATAGCAGAACATACAGATGAGAGGCTTTTGTTTAAACTATCAATAGCGATATATGAGCTCAAATAAAGAACTTTTACATAGTATCTTTGATCACATGTAATTCTGTGTGATGCTTACTATGATTCCTTGGGTGTGCACATGCTATCAACCGCAGATAAGGGCTCTCTTCGATTTTGATTCTGGTTTATATGCAAATTCTCCTTTGTTCCAAATAAGCATACATTTCCTTAACTATAAAGCAGTCTATTCTTCGTTCACAATCATATTGAAGGTGCCGACAAACGTGAAACCATGTTTAAGTCGCAATTTGAACTGACTCCAAACACGAGTCTCTCAAAACCGGTCTTCATTCTCTATCTATAATCGCACATGTAAATGCTGTCTAATTGGCAAGTAGACTTCAACTTCATCCAACAGTTTGATTTCCATGAAGGCCAAATACAAAATATTATATCAAATTGTTATGCTCTACCTAATATCGGTAGCTTTTATTTAGCACATATGTAAGTCAAACAAATTATGGAAAAAGCTGTTCGCCAGTATATCGGTCCATTATTTTAATCGCCTTAGTGGGACAAGTTTGAGCTGCAGCAAGTATTGTTTCAAGGTTTGCATCAGTTTCGGACGCTATTCTTGCCTTAGGATTTATCATTTTATTTTTTTCTACTACAAATACTCTCGGCGAAAGAGTTTCGCACCCGCCAAAGGCCATACATAGAGAGGGTTCGACAATTATATGTAGTCTCCCCGCGGGTTTATCTATGCCACTTACAGCCCTTTCCATACCAACATTCTTCCCTATATTATGGCTATTTTTGTATATACCTCCTACAGTATAGTGGTTATTAGTATCTTTGTAGTCCCTACTGCTCTTAGCAGTATCGCTTTCGTGATAATAATGGGGGGTTGGACTGGGTTGGCCTTGTTCCATAGGAATGTCATTCTCTTCACTATCCGACACATCAAGATTAGTGAATTGTTCATTCTCAATTCCGATACCATCATATTCCACTCTCTTATCCTTATCAGACAGAACTTCGAAAGAAGCATTAATCTTTTTAATCATGTCCTCGGCTAAAGACGAATTATTTCTATCTGGATGGTATTTTCTAGCCAACCCCCTATATGCCCGTTTGAGCTCTTGAAAGCTTGCATTCTCGGAAACTCCGAGAATTGCATAGTAGCCTTTACTGTCCAAACAAAATTACAAAATATATACGATTACTTATGTCTTTCAATGTGACTTTGACAAGTATAGAGTTTAGCGCGATTATATGACTTTACACCTAGTAGCTTAACATCTTAATATCATTTGGCTAAATGTTGGATATATTGCAACAGATTAGAGCAATATTTGTATCGGTCTGATAAGCACCATCAGCCGGCTAACCAAACGCAATTAATATCCTTTGCCAAACCTACCTTTTTTGCAAGAGCACAAGAGTAATGAATCCATTTTTGGAGCATGATACTACCGAGCGTCTTATTTTTTGATTCTAAATTTTGTTATGTTTTGTTCAAGTTCAAGTTTTACCATTATTACTATCGTAGAGCTAACTAGAGAAGACGACATTTTACAGCGAACCAATAAATTACTTTCATGTTTTTCGAATTACTGCAGCAATGATAATCTCAGGGCTATTTATTGGAAGATTTCAGCCTTTTCATCTAGGACATATGGCCGCCATTAAATTTGCGTTAAATTGTGTTGAAGAATTGGTAGTGGTGATAGGGAGTGCTCAAAAGAGCCATGAAACAAGGCACCCTTTTACTGCCGGTGAACGTATCCGAATGATTAATAATTCCCTAAACGCAGACGACGAGGTCGACACAAAAAGGATACTTTTAATCCCCATTCCTGACGTTGATATACATTCCTTGTGGACACATCACTTAGACATCCTAGTCCCAACATACAGTGTAGTTTTTACCAATGACTCCTTTACAAGGCTCCTTTTCAAAGAAAGATGCATAGAGGTTATCCAGCCTAAGTTGTATCAGAGAGAGGAGTTATCGGCGACAGAAGTTAGGCACAGGATCGCAAACGGTGGTGACTGGAGGAGACTATTGACTCCACAAACTATAGATATTATAGAATCAATACATGGTATTGAGCGGATCAAGACCTTATTTACAAGCCATGCCTATAACCATACTAGGCACGAAGCTTAGAGATGAATAAAACCTAGTAGGGATACTAGAGGCCACATTTACTGAGAATGTATTTTTATATGATTAAACTATTATAACATTATAGTGTTATTCGGAAACAATAGTGCACGAGAAAGAGCTGATTCCACTGATGAGAACATGCTAGCGGATTTTGAGAATGAGCCTTGGTTTTTGGATTTGCAAAAGCTTTCGGACGATGAACTGATGCGAATGTATAACCTGATCACAACCAACCGGTATGAATTTGCAAAAAATGCTTGGTATATACCTCTTGCGGGAGACAAGAGATGTCCTATAATGGTTGCTAAGGGTTATGAGGCGCCTCAGAGCCCTGAAAAAATGATAGAGTTCGAAGATACAGCAAAAATACTCGAGAAGGACTATCAAAGGTTCATAGATGCATGGGATTTCGGATATATAACGAAATACATAATCGAGAAAGCAATTCTCGCTATTCTTGAGCTGAGGAGTATTGCAATTATTGAGCATATTCCTTAACAATTCCGATGACACTAACAACTGATATTATGATAGGCACAATAACATCTATTTTCAAATGTGCTATAAGCGTTCAAGTTGCACAAAACATCCTTAGCATTGTTTTTATAATGTTTTGAGAATGTCCATAAATGAGAGCTGGTGCTAATTTATGTTAAAATCATGATGTGAAATGCTGATCCTTAGATATTTATATTAAACAATTATCTATTAAGCTGCTTGTATTAGTTGATAGCTTTCTCCTTATCATAATGGATTTATCTGAATAACTTAACCTCTTTGTACTGGGTATATTGTATGATCAGCCGCAAGACAGTTATTTTATGATGATACAATTACAGATAATTATCAAGAAATAAAAACAGGTTTTATGAAGTAAGTGGGGTGTCGACAAGGAAGAGAATCGCTGGGACTGCAAGTTACAAGGGACGGAGCCTAAAAATACTTTCTGACACAGGTGTCACAATAGGGGACAAAATTAGCCTGAAGACAATTGATAAGGATCAAGTCGTTGGAATATTAATGCCTCGATATGAATCAGCAGATGATGATCACATTGTTATTAAATTGAAGAGCGGCTATAATATTGGAATAGAAACAACTAAGATTCAATCCATAACCAATTTAACGCCTTATACAAACCAAACCATTCTCAATGCGAAGTCTGAGATTCCTTTCCATAGGAAAGATGGTGAGGCAGCGGTTGGAGGAACATCAGATAATAAAATATACGAGCGTAGTAACCAGCTTCCAAATATTGCGTTGATTAGTACAGGTGGAACAATTGCTAGCAAAATAGACTATAGAACAGGAGGAGTTCACTCGGCACTTTCTGCGTCAGATCTATATTCATCTATCCCGGAGCTAGGAAAGTATGCTTCGATCGATCCTGAAGTAATACTAAACGAGTATAGTGAAAACCTAAACCCAGAACACTGGACTTTGATCGCGAACAAAGTTGCTAAAAAGGTAAAATCTGGAACATATAGAGGGATCATTATTTCACATGGAACTGATACTATGCATTATACAGCATCAGCTCTTAGTTTCGCTTTACAAAACCTCCCTGTGCCTGTGGTCCTAGTAGGCGCTCAAAGATCATCTGATAGGCCTTCGACTGATGCAGCTCTAAATCTAATCGGAGCCGCAGTATTTTGTATAAAATCCAACTATTCAGGAGTATTCGTTGCTATGCACGCTGGGCCGTCCGACGATGTCATTGCCTGCCATGTGGGTACTCGTGTTAGGAAAAACCATACCAGCAGACGCGACGCATTTGAGTCGATAGACATGGAACCTATAGCCTTAATCAAAGGAGATACTGTAGAAATGCGCTTGCAGCAACAGCCTCAAGTGAAACTACATCCAACAAATAATAACAGTAGTAATTTTTTAGTAAGGCCAGCCTATGATAGGAGGATCCTTTTGATGAAATACCACCCAGGGTTTGATCCTCGCTTACTTGCAAATTTGATAACTAGGCTCGACTATAAAGCCATAGTACTAGAAGGAACAGGTCTAGGTCATATAAGTAGAGAATGCATGCCAGAGCTACGAAGGATGATAGATTCTGGCATATTGGTGTTTATGACGTCGCAGTGTATCTGGGGGAGAACTAGAATGACTGTATATGATACAGGCAGAGATCTGCTTAAGATCGGTGTAATACCGTTATCTGACATGTTGCCGGAAACTGCATTGGTGAAAGCGATGTGGGTTATTGCCAATAGCAAAGACAGAGAACATTCTAAGCAAATTATGCAGCAGAGTATAGCTAATGAGATAACTTCTGCTATTCCTTTGAGAGATAAAGGGATATAACATTCTGCTTGGATACAAGCCTTGACTGAGACTTGGTAGTATTAACAGCAGACCATCATCACCAAAAGCACAAGTAACCATTATATCACCGCAACCGCAACGACAACAGGAACAACAAAAACACATTGACCTTTTTGACAGCAAAATACATAACGCTACAGAAGGATTACAGCCATTTGTCTTCAACTACCTCAACTAATGGGAGTAACCAATGGGACTGTATTGGCACACTATATAATAGCAGCAAGAAACGAGTCTAATATCTCATACACTTACAGAAAAGAGGCCATCAAAGATCTCTTCGTATTATCCAAGTTCCTTGGATACTACCGTGAATCTGTACGAAATGAGATATCTGCATGACAATGGATTTAGAGTAATAACTATGGCTGACATTGGATATGATGAAAGTAGTAATTCTCTGTACGTAAATAACACAAATCAATAATAGCGTTAGACAAGGGCAACAAACCAAAACGCCGGCAATGATCTCTAGCATTTCTTTATCAATTCATTAACAGATAAAGCTAAAAACTTAAACCTCTTAATATTTACGAAGGAAAAAATTATCGTACTGATAAAGTAAGCATTGCTCTCATTAGCATACCTTTAAAGAGTTAATCGACATCGAAGATGTACGAAAGACACCTCTCATCAATCAGTGATATTACCATTTTGACGTCTATTATTATGTTATCCCATTCCCTATTACGATGTAAGGAGTTGTAACAATCTAATTCCGGTTAAAACCCATCAACGACAAGACTTAAAAGTTGTGATTAGCAATCTAAATATCTATTGGCTCACTCAATCAGTCCAGAGGCGATTAGTCTAAAAGTTGGATTTGAGATCCATCAGCAGCTTTCAACTAGCCGCAAACTTTTTTGCAATTGTAGATGTCAAGAAACTGAAAATTATGAGACTTTCTTTAGACGCAAGTTACGTCCAACCCAAAGTGAACTTGGCACCTACGATCCTGCTGCGATCTTTGAATTCAAGAAAATGCGGATCATAAAATATCATGCGGCTTCTGAGTCGAGTTGCTTAGTAGAAGCAGATGAAGAGCCTCCGCAACAGATCAACAGGGAAGCGCTCGAAAGTGCATTGATTTTTTCTCTGGCGCTACATTCCAAAATTGTAGATGAAATACATACTATGCGAAAAATCGTCATTGATGGCTCAAATACAAGTGGCTTTCAACGTACTATGCTGGTTGCAAATGGCGGCTATCTTGACTTTGGTGGTCGAAAAGTTGAAGTACAGAGCATCTGTCTAGAAGAAGATGCAGCCAAACTTGTTTCTGACAATGGTACAGTTAGAGAATACGGACTCGATAGGTTAGGCATACCTCTTGTTGAAATTGCTCTTGCACCAGTTAGTGGAAGACCCCAGGAAATAATGCATATTGCACTTGCTCTCGGTAGGCTTCTACGTGCAAGTAAAAGAGTTGCCAGAGGTCTAGGAAGTATCAGACAAGATGTTAATATTTCAATCAACAATGGTGAAGTAGTTGAAATAAAAGGTGTACAGCGATTAGATCAATTAATTAAAGTAATTGAATACGAAATAACTAGACAACATGGCCTGAGCTTAATAGCCCAAAAACTAAGAGAAGATAGCAAATCCGTTAACGTTCAGATTGAGCAGAGAATCGAAGATGTAACAGACATTTTATACAAGTCCTCGTCAGACGTTGTTAGAAAGTATCCCGCAGAGGATAGAAGCAAGGTTGTCTTCAGGGCTATAAGAGTAAAGGATTTTGCTGGAATGATCGGCTTTGAACCATATCCAGGTGTTAGAATTGGAAAGGAGCTCGGTGAATTAGTTCGGTTCTATGGTCTTGGAGGGATAATTCACTCAGATGAACTGCCCAAGTATGGCATTACTGCTGGGGAGGTTGTTGCTGTCAACCAAAGATTGGGAGTCATAGATGGACAGGATGCTTTTGTAATAGTAGGCGGCTCAACAGATAGCATAGATTTTGCGGTCCATGCGATAATTCAAAGGTTGAATATGGTATCTTATGGAGTACCTGCCGAAACTCGTGCTGCAACGGTAGACGGAAAGACTATTTTTTCGAGACCAAGAGCCGGGGCGGCTAGAATGTATCCAGAAACCGACATAGAGCCCATTCCAATTAACAATGAAATACTAAACGCATTAAACGACAAAATACCGAAACCATGGGAAGACATCATAACCACACTTTCCAACAGATATGGTATAAATCGAAAACTAGCGGAAGAGATTTTTGATTCTCAATATCTTGACATATTTGAAGAGATTGTAAATTCCACGAAAATTTTACCGACATTTATAGCATCTAAACTTACAGAGGACATAGTTAGACTACAAAGACAGCACCTTGATACCACAACATTGACCAAGGATATGATTCTCGATATTTTCAAAAGACTTGATGGAGGTGCTATAGCAAAGGAATCAATAGTTTTAATCTTTGAAAAAATCCTTACAAAGGAATGTAAGACTGTAAATGAAGCTATCGAGAGACTTGGCATAGAGCCAATAAAAGAGCAAGAGATAGAGATGATCGTCGACAAAATTTTGCAAGAGAATAGATCTATAATTGATTCCAAGGGCAGGGCATCAGCTAGTGCTTTAATGGGTAAATGTATGTCGATTCTCAGAGGCAAAGTTGATGGGAAGACGGTCAATTTAATTTTAAATCAAAAACTAGAGCAACTGCTTAGATCTAGTATTGGTACTGAAGAGTGTGGGCACACTGAGAGCATATCATAAATTAGACCACTCACAGATTGATCTTATCCACCTATGTTAACACAATTTATGACCTTGTTACGAGAATTCTTGATTAAGGAATCGCAAGTCTAGTTGTTATTACCACCTTTCCATCTATATAGAAAGTACGTTAGAGCTACCAATCCTCCAGAAAGTAATATACTACCCATACTCATTGTAAAGCTCTCTTTAATCGAATATTTTACACATGAAGCCTCACCATATGAGCAACCTAGAAGAAAAAATATTGCATTCCATATAGAATGCGTTATGATTGCGAACCATCCTTTTCCACTAACCCAAGTTCTAAGACTAAAAAAAAGGGAAGGCACTACAAAAAACCAATTCGCGTACGCGAGATTATCCAGATTGATTGTATTTGTGTTCAATGCATGTAATGCTACCCATATAATTCCTCCAGCCAAAGGCGCATAGTGAGTTCCAAGAAGATAAAAGGGGATACCAAAAAATACCGTTTCTTCTATTGGGCCTGCAGATAATACAGAGATTATGGAAAGCGGAATCGAAGGTGCTCTATAGTTTGAAATAAGCTGTTGAGTTAAAGACATCCCAGAGAACATTAGAAGTACGCCAAGTCCGTGGTAGAAAACAAGCATCATGGTAAGATAACTTATCGAGGTCCTGCGATATTCTGATAACCAGGACCGTGGATTCAAATCTGTCTTGATATCACAAAATTTTAATGACAGTTAAGATTCAATATTTATAATGCGATCAAGGTATAAAAAGTGAAGTCTGATTACCTAGGTAAATATAATTGCTTAATACTTCAAATTGCAATTTTCTTGTCAAAATGTAAAGATGTTAGAAACCATTAAATATGAATTGAATTTTCGTGTTCGTTTGTATTGCTACATCTCTATCATTTTCAATTAATGACATTTCTTTTTGTCACACTTTTTGTGTTATCGATGGGAGTATTGTTATTTGAGCTGACACTCACCAGGCTTTTCTCAATTGTTTTGTGGTACGATTATGCCTTTATGGCAATTTCTGTAGCATTTTTTGGACTTGGAATAGGAGCTTTGTTAGTACATATTTCAAAACGCAAACTAGTCCATGAGAAGCTTCCTACATACATCCTTCAATCCACAGTTGCCTTCGCCGCCTCGTTACCGATCTTTTTGTTGCTGATAGGACATGTCATTCCGCCAAGTACATCTTATCTATATATATTCTACCTCGTTTCGTCAATTCCCTTCTTTTTTGCTGGGGTTTCAATGGCACTTATATATCTAGCAATGCCAAGGGAAATAAGTAAGTTATATTTTATCGATTTGATTGGGGCAGCTACTGCTACACTTTTGCTTGACACTCTAATGAAGGCTGTAGGCGCAGAGTCTGTGCTGATTGTCATAAATCTAGTGGTTATTGGCTCCTCGATTATTGCTACATTATTGTTTTCGTCATCGGGAGGGAAAAAGTCTGTAAAAGATCAGTTCGTGATTGAGAATAAGACAAGGTTCTACGCATTATTAGTCCTTGTTATTTCTGGTGTATTATTGATTGTTAACATGGGCTCCAATATCCTGGCTATACAACCAGGAGAAGTCAAGGGTTTACATTATCAACTTACAAATCCGGCGTTTAAGCACTTATCAACCCAATGGAATTCATTTTCTAGGATTGACGTTACCAAGCAAATGTACTATCATAATAATAATAATATTAATAATAATGCGGACAATACTGGTAGGTCTAAAGCACTGGCTGCAATAGCGATCGATGCCGATGCAGATACACCAATCTTCAAATGGAATGGCTCTATGTCAGACATCCAATGGATGAAAGAATATATGGATTATATGCCATATGAAATATCTAGTAATAATAATACTCTGGTTATTGGTAGCGGAGGAGGAGAGGATGTATTAGTTGCATTGGCAGGAGGTGCAAACAATGTTACTGCAGTAGAACTCAATCCATTAATAATTTCAGCAGCAAAACGTTTTGGTGGAAGTTTAGCAGGAAACTTATATGACAGAAAGGATGTCCATTTATTCATAGATGATGGAAGACGATTTATTAGCTCTACTTATTCAAAATATGATAAAATAGTAATAAAATTAGTAGACTCTTGGGCTGCTCAGCTTGCTGGCGGATATGCATTGTCAGAAAACTACCTTTACACAGTAGAAGCGTTTAAGCAGTATCTTCAGCATTTAAATGGAAACAATGGAATGCTTGTAATGGTACGTTGGAATATTGAATTACCTAGGCTGATGCCTCTTGTTGTTGAATCCTTAAAACAACAAGAAGCAAAAGAAAAAACAATAACAACAGCAACAACAGCAACGACTACAACACTAGCAGCAGCACCACGGGCAGAAAGACAAGCAGCGGATAGTGGTAGTGTAAGTGAAAGTGCAGGTCGAGCACAAACAAATAGTATTCAAGATATTAGCAAGCAGATTGTAGTAGTAGAGGATAGACCAGGATTATTTTTTGGTTCTAACAACCAGAGAAATGTATATCCTGTACTTGTGATGGTGAAAAACAGTCCATTTACTAGCTCTGAACTTGACTTGATAAAAGCAAGGGCTGCCAGAAATGATGCACGAGTTATTGCTATTCCAGGCGAATACGTTCAGCCTCCGTATGACAAATTGCTGTCCTCTACTAATAGCATAACAAATAAAAACCGAAGTCAGCAACATCAATACCCACAACCACCTTACGGGATACACGAAGTATCAGGTTTTAGTTTGAAACCGCCTACAGATGATTCTCCTTTCTATTTTGCAAGAGAGCAGATCCCCAACCAGATGATGGTACTCTTGCAAACGGTGCTAGGGGTATCTCTGGTACTTGGTTTACTTTTGACATATTATTCAAAGGCGAACAAAATAAGGTTAACTTCATCGTCAACATCTATATTCCACATCAACTTTGTGATATGTATCGGGTTTGGCTTTGTATTTTTAGAAATAACCTTTATTCAAAAATTTTTGTTGCTACTTGGGACTCCTATAATGGCACTAACAGTGATACTATTTTCAATTCTACTAAGTAGCGGAATAGGCGCATATCTTAGTGGAAGGCTATTTGGTAAAAATCCTTACAGAGCAGTAATCATATCGATACCGATTTTGGCTGGAATTGTTATATTCTATTATGGCTTTATAAATGAAATTATTGATTCAAAGATAGTCTTGCCACTATATGAGAGAATTATAGTCACTTTTGTGCTTTTATCACCTGCTGGTCTTCTCATGGGATTTCAGTTCCCCTCCATTACTAGAATGTCATCTTCGTCAAAATTGTCTCGCAGTAATAGTGATGACATTACGCTTCTATGGGGCGTAAACGTGATTGCATCAGTCATAGCAACGGTGCTTACCGCAATATCATCC
>JBKOWU010000077.1:0-4602 GCA_046724555.1 Thermoproteota archaeon
AGCAACTGATACTACTTCGACGCCACCAGGACAAACATCCAATAATACTGATACAGTAGCAATACTTATCACGCCAGCAAAACTACTTGACAAAACCATTTCAGGCTTGAACAGTCAAGGCATAACAATTGACAGCCAATATCCCTTTATGAGTCTGCGTGGAGGAGGCTCGGCATCTGGAGGAGATAAACAACAAGTATTGCTAGTATTGACAAGCTCTGGAAAGAGTCTAAATCAAGTAACATCCTCATTAGGAAAAGTTGCAGCTACATTACCGTACAAGTAAGACAAAAGTAGTATATAATCTCTGTATGAGCCGACAAAATGCTCGTAAATTTCGATCATAAAATATTGAGCCTGTCACATCGCAAGCAAACAGCAGATTTATTTGAGTCTTCCCTTTGGTAATAGAAAGAAATAATCTTCTTTTGGTTTAGAGAAGCGAGCTAACTCCATATAGTAAATAGACTCCATTATTTTTTATGTTACGATATCAGATACTTTTTTCTGTTTCAATAGTTTTTGCATTTATAATTATTATCGCTGGCATTGCCAATAATGTAGCTGTTAACACAAATAACAATAACTATAGAACCAATAGCGATTATTTTTTGATGTCCCTGGATTCAAGTGCATACGCTCAAATCACTAATAGTGACAAAACACAACAATGGATAGATAAAGAAAATAATGCAAAGATAATATTTACGTATGATCCAGAAAGCCCTGTTATTGATAAATTCACCCAACTCTTGTTTGCTATACAGGATTTGCGTACTGGAGCAGAGATAAAACAAGGATTACATGCAAGGATTATCATTACAAACGGGCGTGACATTCTTAAAATTACTAATTCAACCTTTACCGAGGGAAACTTCTCAATAAACTATGCATTCCCTCATTCAGGTTCTTATCAAGTAATATCGAAAATAGATTCAAAAAATTATTCAGAACTTGCATCATTTAGTGTCTTTGTTCCTCCTCAAGCTTCCTCAAGTACCTCCAGATCTTTCATTACTTTGATGCTTTACTATGTTATTCCTGCTACCTCTACTGCTGCTGGAATTGCAATATATTTATCCCGTAAGAAAAAGATCTAATATCGACTTAGAGTACATAATATTAATTCCTTTGAAATATCTATTTGAAACAGTCGCTCATCAAAATAATAAAATATCTGCCGTCAGAAGAGTATTTCTCCGATGACTTTCATAAAACCAGCAGATCTAGCTCCTAGTTTGGTTGGTATCACTAGTACTTCTATCATTATTATCGCTGCTGCATTTGTCCTGTTACTTGTAGTATCCTCCTCGCTATACATACTGACAGCTTATAGCGATGGTTTATTTCAAGATCAGATATCAGCTTCAGTAGGAGAAAGGAAAGTTAGTTTATTTATCAAAATGACGCCCCAGGTGGTTACAACAGAGACACTGAAGAAAGGGCAAAAACCAACCATTGAATTTAGAGTGTTTAACTCAAATAACAATGGAACATACTTTCATGTGACTTATCAAATTAGCATACAGAAAGGCAAAGAGACGTTGCTTAATCAATGGTTTCATCATCATTACGGAGATCTAAAGTTAGAGATAATTCCTAAGAATAGCACTACCACAAAGATATATGGTCAAAAGGATCCAATTTTGGATGTATATACAGGCACATTAGACACACCGGTTTTGGTAGAAGGGCCAATTTTTTTAGATGGAGGTCTATACCACTTCAAAGTGAGAATAGCTACACTGGATGAAGACATTGATGTATTACCAGATAATCAACAAACACTATATGAAGATTCACTCAGTGTGGGTGACATCGAAAACAAATCAATATCTATCAGAGATAAACTAATCCCAGTCGATATAATATCATACTACGATAAAATAAATAATTTCCGATTTGATAATAAATCAATGGAAATACAGTTTGACATGCCTTTTGATTGGGATATTAATAGGTTGAATAAAACAAATATTTTCTTGCATCAAGAGATCAGCGTTCCCACGTCAAACGATTTTTCTTCTAATAGGTACTACGGCGCAACAGTTAATGGAATAGATATTTCAAAAAGCGTAATGCTAGACAACAGCAATCCTAAGAAAGATGTAATACATATAATGTTATCAAAGAACCAAATAATCGAGGTTGTAGACAAGCTTACAAAAAGCCAACAGACAAATGCAGATTTAATCAGATTTGTGTTAAAGCCAGGTAATGATGGTAGCAATGATATGCAACAGCCAACGATGTCCCGCGGTTCGAGGGGGCCCATGCGTATGCGGTCGGGTTGATTGAGTTACATATAAGCGGAGATCTTAACCTTATCAAACTCTGAGTTACAATATGTTATTTAATTCCTATAACAGCGTATTTCATCTACCTGGACCTGCAGTACAGTATAAATTTCTGTTAAGATTTAAGATTGCTTCTGAATATGATATTGTATATCATGCGGGGTATGCAATAGTAAAAAGTAGGTACTTATACATGAAGTGCTTGAATATCGTTGATCTTACGGCCAAAGTATAAGAATTTTATTTTTTTCTCATGTTGTAGCGCAGAAAAAGCACGATATTTATCAGAAATAGCAGCATTTCCTTAGTATATAAGTATGTATAAAGCTATATATATAAAAAATTCCCTTTCAAGTATAATCCGCTCGTCTTCTAATGTACACCTTAAAGAGGTCAATATGCACAAAAAAAATTCCGGCACGGATATAGGAAATAAAATATCTCGTTTGCAATTTTTGAGACTGTTAGGAGCCGGGGCTATAGGATATTTTGCGTATCGAGCCGGATTTGCTAATAACTTATTTGGAAATGCTTCAGCTTCGACGCCTGAAATAGCAAGTGGAGGAGGTCTTACGTCGATTATCGGGGGCTCATCACTGTCAGAAGCACCAGCAGGAAGCTTAGATGAAGATGGCATACTTATGATGGGTACCCCAAAGCCAGGTGGATATTCTTATAGATTTGACCCAGCTGTATTCCCATCCAAAGATATAAGGCTTGATGTAAGTGATACTGCAGGATTAGAGCTCAAACAAGAAGGCGCTGTGAAATTCATTAAATTTTTGAGCCATAATCCTGGTATGGGAGAAGGAAGTAACACAGTACGTCTTCATGTATTTACAAAAGATAGAGCAGATCAAGATAGACAGAAATATAACTGGATAAATGGGGCCCGTGAAATGGGCTGGTTAACAAGGCCAAATGACCTCAAAAATGGTGAATGGACATTTATCTGTAGACCAAGCAAGATCTTGGACAATACAAACGCTATATCCGCAAAGCTTGGCGGTGGCGAACATTCTGCTGGAAGCCCAGAGAACGATCAGGCCTCCTGCTGGAATGTGAATTGGTATTATAACCCGACTAGAATTAATGTAATTACTTTTGAATATACACATCCAGATTATGAACATGGTCATGATGTAAAAATACTCAACAGATACGAGCCTTTAGGTGATAGATGGTTTGGCTGCAAAGTAGTAAGTATGGTAAGGCCAGACCAAAGTGCACGTGATATTGTTACATACTTCAATGAAGATCCGATTGATCTAGATACAGGTCAACCAAAGAATGACGGATGGAAAAAGTACTTTGAATTCACTCATGCTGGTCGAGGATCAAAATATAATGTACCTCATACATGGGGTGGAGCTAAAAGTACATGGCGTAATGACCAACTAACAAGCATTGATGTTGCATATATGAATCATAGGGAGATAATTGCATTGAGTAATAATAATAATGGTAACAATAGCAATACTGTCTAGCATCGATAATCAGCATAACAATAGTCGTGAAAGAAGTTATTAAAAGAGTAGCGGTTGAGCATTGGTTTTAATCATGGATTAGATGATGAAATACGGACTGATATTCTAGAAGAAGAATTATATCCTTAAATTCTCTATCGCTTACGTTAATAATTGAGATATAGCGATAAGGATAATTATATTGGGATACGGCCTTTGAAAGGTATGCCTTCATTAGCTATATACTTTACAATTTGCGCATTAATATTCGCAGTACTAATCACATTGCTTCATATGTTTGATAATTATATGTTATTGCCCTCGCCGGTAAAAACAAAAATAGTCCAAGCTGCAGCTGCTTTTTCTCCTGCATATTCTGAGTCCGAGTCTGATTTTAGCACCACTGCAACTATTATTAAGGTTCAATTGCCTGGCATTATTGCCAACAACAATAACCACGCTCCCCCATCGAATCCTCCTTCTACTTCTTTTGATTTCGCTAATACTTTTAACACTCCAAGTAATAATAATAGTAATAATCCTCCCCCTCCTCCACTAACACATAACACCAGAGCTCGTGCGTCGCTTACAGGGCCAACACTCAATGACCCCAATCTAAAGGTAGAACAAATAATCGACAGAGCATTTGACGATCCGACAAGCATGGCATTTTTAGGGCCAAATGACATTTTGGTATTAGAGAAGGACACAGGAAAGGTACATAGAATAGTGAATGGCAAAGTACTTCCAGAACCTGTACTGGATGTTAATGTTGCTAATCAAGCTGAAAGAGGACTGCTTGGAATTGCCATAGCAAATAATGATAACGGTAGTACGGA
>JBKOWU010000199.1:0-8465 GCA_046724555.1 Thermoproteota archaeon
TTTATATTATTAAGAGCAAGATCTAATTCTTTAGAACTGATCTTTTTCCTATTCTTGAACATTGAATGAACTGGTCCTGCTCCATCGTCAATAGTTCTTGGAATTATATGAACGTGGACATGTGGTACTTCTTGTCCCGCATCTTTACCGTTATGTATTGCTATAGTTGAAGCATCAGATTCTACTGCTTTTTCTATAGCTGAAGATAATTTCCATATTAGACTAAATACTGCTGACAGATGCTCTCTGTCCATGTCTTGTATTTTATAATAATGTGATTTCGGTATAATCAGAGTGTGTCCTAAGGTTAAAGGAAAAGCATCGAAGAATGCAACGGCCTTATCATTCTGAGTGATAATTCTTGCAGAAACAGAGCCGTTTATAATTTTGCAGAAGATGCAATCCATATTCCTATTCCAGTACACCATAATTAATAACATCTTAATAAACAAAAGGGAAATTATACTGATTAGAGCGGCAATTAGAATATAGGCATGTTGCAACTGAAATCTAAAAGGCATATTATTCCTATAGTTATCAAAATAACCTACTATGCATATCAAGTCGGAGATAATTTAATAGATAGATTAAATTGCAAGAAAATACATCTACCCAAGGTAGATATTTAACACAAATGCCATAAAGAGACTGCCAAATACAAAGACCTTGACATCGTGATCAAATAATTGTAGATTAAGAAAACAGTTTCTAATAGATCACAAGAAAGATTAGTTAGGAATACTGATGTCCAATATCATTCATGTACAAACTATACTATACACTATACTTTTATTATACATTACTTTGATATCACTATCATGCGAAATCAAAGACGAGTTGGAGAAGCACTTATGATAGCTAGTGGTATTGGTGTTGCTGTAGGTGGATTCCTTTTAGGAATTATGTTTCTTGCATATGGGGGATTGGCTATTGCTGGATTGGGAATATTTTCAGTGTTTTGGCGTTAGAATTTCTTGATATACTGAAGATATTGCAGAAAAACTTGAGTTAATAACGTGTTTAACTTCAACTGTACTAAGATACATGCTTTTCTAAACCGAGGAAAGTTGACATTCAATGCAATTAATATAATGAATTACTTATTTGTAAAAGTTTGTTCGGTGCTCTGATTGTATAGAATTTTTTGTCCCTCCCTGCCATAGTAGTATCTCATATATTATTAGTCAATTTTGCAAATATACGCATGCAATATGTCAACAACAATTCAAGCGGAAGCATCAAAACCGCAAACAAACAAGATGCAAGAATGTAGGAGATGTAAAGAAGCAGGGTTTCCTAATCAGCTAATAGGCTTTGAAAAGATAGGAGAAGATCCTATAACAGGCAAGGTAAGATGGAAATTAGTTAACGAGGATGGCCAACAGCATGAACATAAAAACAATCAACCAAATTATGACAAGCCAGCTTTCAAACGTAGACGAGTAGTAGATATATCGGCTGTCACAGATGTGCAAGAGGCAAAGAAGCTACTCGAATTAGGATGGGAATATAAAACATCATATCCAGCTACTATTGCAAACATACCTCACTATATACTAGTAAAGAGAGAAAGAGGACAATAATTAGAACCATATCATACACCGCATTTTATTTTATTTTCTATTGAATATGTATCATAGTCAAAATGTTTCCAGATATGTATGGGGCAGCTTTCATTATATCACTCTAGCAAATTGTTTGATATTTGGGTGAATGTCAGATAGAGGTAGAAATGAGTAAAATATGAGTTTTCTTAGACAGTTATTTAGAATAAGAACAAGAAGGAGTACTACAGAACAGAAGCTAGCCAGACCGACCTTGTTACTGCCATGGATTATGAATACGGGAAAGGAGAAGAAGGAGAGGCAGATGATTTCTTTGACTACATTATCGGATATAATGATGTCAAAAAGTTTCTTAGAATGTCAATAAACACGGAAGAACCTGTACATATACTTTTGATTGGACCACCTACTTCAGCAAAGACAATGTTTATCAAATCTATGATGAAACTTGATAATTCATACTTTACTGATGGAGGTAACACTACGAAAGCAGGAATGCTAGACTATGTATTTGAGAATAAACCCAAATATTTTCTAATAGATGAGATTGACAAAATGTCAACTAAAGATCAGACATTTTTGTTGAATTTAATGGAAACAGGCATGTTTCTGAAACGAAACATGCAAAGACTAGAACAGAAGTACTAAAAACATGGGTGATTGCCAGCAGCAATAATATACATAATATCATATCTCCACTGAAATCCAGGTTCTTTATAGTAGAATTAGAATCGTACAATTATGAACAGTTCTGTCAAATTACAAAGAGAATACTGATAAAACAGCACAAGGCTAATGAAGAAATAGCTAAAGCTACAGCACGCATGGTATGGAACAAGTTGGAGTCCAGGAACATAAGAGATTGTGTGAAGTTCGGTAGAATGGCAAAATCAGTAGAGTACATCAACTTTATTATTGATACGCTGAGAAGATATGACTACCTTCATAACAACTAAACAATATTTTATTGATGTACGGATTAGCGTATAATAATAATTTAGTTATTGAAGAGCAAGAATGTATACATGTACTTCTCCTAGCCAGTGCACTTGTTATGAACTTTGACTTGCAAATAGTAGTATCATTCGATATAACTTCAGGCGCTAAGATATTAGTAAGTTAATAAGGAATATTTTTTTCCAGTAATCTTAAACATACAATCTTCAATTTGCTTTACTAACATTCCATATTCACTATTATTTTCCGTCATCTGTCTTTCCATATTATCAGATGATTGTTTAAGATCGTCTAACTTGGAATTGTAATAATTTATATGTTCTCTTAGCTCTGTAGCTTTGTTCACGACTATTCCATCTTTGCTTTCTTGCAAGGCCTTTAGTCTAAGATTTATGGCTTTTATTTCATGCTGGTATTTTGGTAATGATTTTATAATAATATCCATGTAATATAGGACCTTTTGGGAGTCCTTGAGCTTAATATTACTAGAATTTACAGCTTTTTGAATTTCAGTAAGAAGTGAAATGTATGATGGAATATCTTCATCATTATCAAAAATTTTCCATGGTTCATCTGTTAAAACTTTAAGTCGAGATATAATATCTTTTGTCATACCGTAAGAATATCTTGTAAATGCTCTTGATGCATGACTATAAAGATCAAACATATGTTTATGCAATTCTTGCTCCTCTTTTTTTACAGTATCTATTTTTTCAATATTATGACAAGATTCTTTAAAGTGGATCGACTTTTCCAAACTGCTTAATTGAGCTTTTGATTGATCGAGTTTACCCTTCAATATTTCAATTTCTTTGTAGACGTTCTCAATTCTATTTTTGTCAGTTTTCATTAATGCCATCTTTTGTGACAACAAGTTCAAGATATCAATACATTTCGTTATAGCTGCATTTTCCTCTTCAAATTCTGCCATCAATGACTTAGTATCTTTTAGTAAGGATGAAAGTTTTTCAAATTCACTAGTTAGTTTTCCAGCATATTTTTTCATAAAGATATTCATGACTCTGTTATGGGAATTGCTAACCTCACCAAACCGATTCATAATGGACTCCAATTTATCATTGAATTTTTTAATATCCTGCATCGACTCCGATAAAGGTAGGTCAGAGGAAGCCTCTCTTTTCAAAGATGCTGCTACCGTTCTTTTTGAATTCTCAACAATTGGTTTGAACCTTAACTCTTCTAATTTGATATTTTCGCGTTCCAAATTATCTGCTATTTTGGCTATAGATTCAAGTGACTCTCTAACAGATTTTTTGATAGGTGAAAGATCCTTCACTAAAGATCTTACCTTTTCTGATTCAACATGTTGCAAAAGTACAAGCGCCTCTGAAATAGCCAATGAATCTCTAGTGTAGAAGTAATCCCCATCAGTACTACTATTTTTGGTCTCATACACATTATTTTCCTTCTTCTTAAAGAGTCCAAAAGGGGGAGACACAAGAGTGTGTTATAATCACCGTCAAAAAACTGTTGCGCTATAATATTAAATATATAGAAAAAATATAGCAGATCTAAAGTTATGCAGAATTAATGTAGAGGAATATTATTCCTCTGCATATTATTGTAGAGACAATATACATGAACCTTTGATTATCTGTTTAATTAGAGGATTTATATATATTTTATAATAAAACGACGTTAATCAAATGATTTACTTTAGATCGATATGAATTAGCTTCACAGGATAACATAATCATATTGCTAGATTCAAAACGAAAAACTTTATACGTGAATATTGAAGATCTATGTATTCGTAGTACATACCCTTATATGATATGTATTTGGAAACATCGAGAACGAAAAGAAGATATTATTTACAAATATTGTTTATCTGATGGAAATAACGGTAGGTCATAGCCCAGATGCTGATGACGCTTTTATGTTCTATGGGATTGCGGCCAATAAACTGAAATCATCAAATTTTAGAATCAGGCATGTCATAGAAGATATTGAAAGTCTCAATAGACGTGCATTGAAACACGAACTTGATGTTAGTGCAATTTCTGCTCATGCATATGCTTATTTAAGCGACTATGTGATATTACGCAGTGGAGGAAGCTTTGGTTTAAAGTATGGTCCTATAGTTATTTCGAAAGAGAATATGTCACTTTCACAATTAAAAAGAAGTACAATTGCAACTCCTGGTAAGATGACTTCTGCTAATCTGCTATTAAATTTTGTATTAGGGAAATTTAAAGAAAAGGAAATGCCCTTTCAAACAATTCCAGATGCAGTGTTGAGTAATACAGTAGATGCTGGCTTAGTAATTCATGAAGCACAGATTACATACGATAATTCAAAACTTTACAACATCCTAGACTTAGGTGCATGGTGGGCTGCAGAAACAGGTGGGCTACCAGTACCTTTAGGAATTAATGTTGCAAGTAATAAATCAATGAAAATGGAAGAGATTAGACAATTTGATAGTTATTTTAGAAATTCAATCTTATATAGCCTCAAAAATTTCGATACAGCAGTAGATTTTGCAATGAGATATGGCAGAGGACAACCAAAAGATCTAATTGCACGATTTATCAAAATGTATGTAAATAATACAACTATTGACATGGGAGCTAGAGGTCAAGAATCACTCAAGAGAATGTTTGCAATTGCAAAAGACAGAGGGATACTATCAATAGATAAGTTGCATTTTGTGTAATATACCGATACATTGTGAGAGCATTAACGCCCAACAATAGATCTGGTCAGCCAGTTTCATAACTGTGAAAGCACAACACAAAAATACAAATTTATTTTCGACAATTATAAAGAAACAGTTATTTCGATGCTTCTTTTTTTTGATTAGAACGTGTAACTACCATACCTAATCTATCAGATATTGATATGGACTCATTCGGTGGCGCTCGCGTTTTTGATGTTTGTCTTGCAACGGATCCTGATACCTGTACATGAGGTTCATATATAGGCCTATGACGAGTGATCCTATCAAGTTTATTATCGATTCTGACAAGCATTTCATTGCCATTATCTAAATTTTCCATCTGTCTCGATTTGATCTCTTCTTGGATTTCTGCAATATGTGGATGTATTCGTGTTTCTGTTATCCATGTCCCTTTTTTGCTTTTGACTTCGACTGGTTTTACAGTGAAAAACTTTTTGTATTTACCGCTGTGGATGATCGATGCAAAGCTTCCATCTGGAATAGAAGATATTTCACCTCTAGTTAATCTCTTCAGTGCCTCATTGCACTTTACCTTTAAAGGATTAAATTGGATATATTTTTCGCGGCGAGATTCACAATACCAGGCAGCTTCTATTATAACTATCAACCAGTAATGATGGTATTTTAGTCCACGCCAAGACAAGCAGTCATAATATTGAAGGTATTGCACTGATCTTGGTCGGATCTTGTGCTGTATATAGCTTTTCTAAGATTGCTAGTATAATGTCAGATCCTAAAAAAACTGCGAATGGTACAAAGGCTGAATACAGGAGCATTATTGGCGACTTAAGTTTTTCTGTGTGTCTGCCAAAAGCATATGCCCAAAATCTCCAACTAGGTAAAGGAGAGTATGTCAGAGTTACGCAAGAAAACGGAAAAATCATTATTGAGAAGGCGGGATAGAGAATGGGAATTCCAAAAAACAATGGATTGGTGGGGGCGCAAAACGGTGACCAGCCACGAGCGCAGACCCCAACAGCAGATGTCAAACCTAGTTACCCAACAAGACTCAGGAGCGTTGAGAGACTAATTGACATCCACTAGCAATAACGACGATCTTGCACATAAGATTTACTCTTTACTCAAAGATTGGCTTAAAGATAAATCTCAAGGACTTTCTCTATCTGTTGGACAACTGACTGAGGAAACTGTATTTGTTGATATGATTCAAAGGTTAGTTGACTATGGTAATGCTGACATTCTCAATTCGTTCGTAATCCGATTGCAA
Organism: Thermoproteota archaeon; assembly: GCA_046724555.1. Taxonomy (GTDB): domain Archaea; phylum Thermoproteota; class Nitrososphaeria; order Nitrososphaerales; family Nitrososphaeraceae; genus JAFAQB01. The sequence continues at coordinate 6,455 of JBKOWU010000199.1, forward strand.
ATGGAAGGGCATGCAGACAATGATAATTTTGCAAAGAAGGAGAAACCAAGAGATTGACATTTGTTTCATATCAAGATGAACTAAAGGAAATTTGGAGAGATAATGTAGCAACTACAAAAAGTTCTGTCTTGAAGGAAGAGCAAGACAATGTAAGCGACTCTATAGCAATATGCATTAGAAATAATCACAATTGCAAAGGTCATGTCATTGTTGGACTGCATAAGCTTGTTTGCGTTTGTTACTGCCATAACGATCAACGCACGATCAAAATTCCTGTAAGGAACAGTAGCTATAGCAGAAAAAGAAGGACAACTAAAACTAAAGGTGTTGAGCCATAGTTACCCCTCAAGCCTACTCAATGAATGAATCTGCTGACTTTTGGAGATATGACATTGGTGTCAATGTTATACCCGCAGATACTGTGAATAAGAAGCCTCTGGTATCATGGTATGAATGGCAAGATAAGCCGATCCCGGAACAGATGCACAATCAATGGAAAGAACAAGGTGTCTTCTTACAAGGAATTGCAATAATACCGGGAAGAGTCTGGCATAGAGAAGATAAAAAGGATCAGTACTTTACATTCTTGGATGCAGACAAACAAAAGGCAATAGATGAACTGTGTTCAAGAAATGGCAAGGCTACCACGTTGCAAGAAATGTCACAAAAGTTTATCGTAGAGCAGCACAAGGACAATTTACAAAAAGCTCACATCTACTTTTATTCTCCAATGCCATTTCCAAAAAAGAGTTCTGATTCAGTTCTAGGGCTAGAAGTAAAAGGATTGGGCGAGCATGGAATTGCATATTGTGCTAACTCGATGCATAAAGATGGCCAACCATATAAAATAATTGGTACTACTAACCCGATAGTCTTGACTGCAGATCAAGCTAACGAGTACATCGAACGCATAGATGAAATGTGCAAGAGGTATGATCTCGAGTACTTAGAGAAGCACTATCGGAACCTGCTTGATTCTGATACAATAATACACATCGGCGAAAGACACAGATCGCTTATCCGTCTTGCTAACAGTCTTCTGTTCAAATACGGCGGTAACCGCAATGTTGCAGCTGACGGCCTAGACCCATTACTTGAACAGCAATTAAAAGATAAACTTGTAGCAATCAATGAAAAAAGATGCGATCCATTACCACTACCACAAAGCGAATTAAATCAAATATGGAAAGATGCAGTCAATTATTATCTAAGACAGCCAAAATCTGAGAGGAATGGAAATGGGAATGGAAAGGCGTTCAAAAGCTCCTCCAACAACAATGGACTAGAATTAGAGCCAGAAGTAGTAGCAGCCCTTGAACAAGTTCTAGACTCTAAAATTCCAGATAAAGATTATGCAGAATGTGTCATAAAGACATTGAAAAAGACAGTAAAACAAGAAGATTCTCTTGTCAGACAAATATGTTATACAGGATTGAGTGCCTATACGAATGATCCAATAAACCTAGGAATTATTGCACCTACAAGCGAAGGTAAGACATACCCTGTAATTGAATCAATAAAACTATTCCCAAAAGAAGATGTCTGGTTGATAGGAAAAATGTCAACTAAAATGCTAGTCAGACAAAAGGGAACGCTTGTTGATGAAAATAATGAACCACTAAAACCAAAGATAAAAGAACTTAAAAAGGAAATTGAAAACGTAAAGAAAAACAAGGACAAGGACAAGGATTACGATAGACAAGAAGAATTAAACGAGCGTTTAGTATCATTATTTGAAAACGCTCGCACTCTTATTGATTTAAGGGGTAAAATCCTGGTATTTTTAGAACCACCAGAGCAAGAACTTTGTAATTTATTAAAGCCTATCCTGTCACATGATTCAGAAGAAATAGAATTTCCATTTGTTGATAAGACTGAGAGGGGTTTTGAAGTAAAAAGGGTCGTGGTTAAAGGATGGCCTGCTTGTATATTTTGCAGCGCTAAAGACGAATCAAATTGGTCCACATGGCCTGAAATTGTAAGCCGCTCTTTGATAACTTCACCTAATATG
>JBKOWU010000076.1:0-8832 GCA_046724555.1 Thermoproteota archaeon
CACAGCATATGACCTCATTTAAATATTCAAAATATAGTGAAATTCAATGAAGGGAGTTAATTATCGTGAATGTCGTGGTATGCCGTATGTAAGACGACAATATATTTCAGGCAAACCACAAATAAAGATCGCAAGATTTTCTTCTGGTCAGGCAAAAAGTAATTATGACTACAAAGTTGAATTGCTTGCCACTGCTAAAATTCAGATAAGGCATAATGCTCTAGAAGCCGCAAGGCTTGCCGCTAATAAAACAATGGCAAAGGCGGGGGAGACGACATTTTTCTCTACCCTTAAAGTATATCCGCATGTCATACTCAGAGAGAACAAAATGATAGCTACTGCCGGTGCAGATCGTTTGCAGGAAGGTATGAGAAGAGCATTTGGCAAAGCTACAGGATTGGCAGCAAGAATTCAGCCCGGACAGGTAATCTTTGAAGCATATGTTACATCTGCTAACTTGAATCTAGCTAAAGATGGATTCAAAGTGGCTTCTAGCAAGCTCGGTTGTCCAGCTGTTATACGTATAACTCCACTAAAGAAGGAATTGCTAGAAGATGCCGAAGAGTGATTCTATTCTAATCGGATTTATATCTCCACATACCCTTTTTACATATGGATATAATATTGATATTTTTATTCTGTATTTGCTTTAATATTAATAACAATACAACAACAAAAAATATTATGTCTACTTTTTATTAGTCTTTACATGATCGTAAGCATAAAGTTTATTGTGCTACCATATAAACATAGGCATCCAGATCAAATATGCTCAAGGTTATTTCAGATTTAGACAGTCATCAGTTTAAGGGAAAGAAAGTATTGGTCAGAGTCGACTTTAACGTAAGCATTAGCAATGGTTATGTGGGCGAAGACTATAGAATTCGAATGATTCTTCCAACCATAGAATATTTAACCAAACGTGGCTCCAAGGTGATCTTAGCATCACACCTAGGTAGACCAAAAGGACATGAATCTCATTATTCACTAGCTCCTGTAGCCAAGAGATTGTCTGAAATAATGGGAAAAACAAAGGTTAGATTTGTTAATGACTGCGTAGGGGAAATCGTCGATAATAAAATAAAAAGTATGAATGAAAGTGATATTCTCTTACTGGAAAATTTACGATTTCACAAAGAAGAGGTGTCAGATGACCAGGTATTTTCTAAGCACCTTGCATCATTAGCTGATGTATATGTAAACGATGCGTTTAGCACATCTCATCGAAAACATGCATCAACACATGGAGCAGCGAAATTATTTGATATACGATTGGCAGGATTTAATTTAAAAAAGGAAGTAGAATATCTTTCAATGATAAAAGAAAATCCTGTCAAGCCATTCACCCTGGTAGTTGGAGGCGTAAAAATAAAAGACAAAATAGGGGCTCTTGAAAATTTACTTCCTAAAGCAGATAGGGTACTTATAGGAGGAGCTGCAGCATATACTTTTTTGAAAGCAAAAGGGATTAAGACTGGTAATTCCTTAATTGATGATGAACATTTGCCATGGGTAACCAAGGCGCTTTCAACCTTTAGTGATAAGATAATTCTTCCTACAGATCATGTAGTAGCTTCATCCCCAACCGATGGTTCTGCGAGCGTTGTAAGAGGTGATATTCCAGATAATATGGCAGGATTTGATATTGGCAATGAAACAATAGAGCGTTATTCTTTTGAGGTGGGTGGGGAGGGATCTGGAACTGTGTTTTGGAACGGACCAATGGGATTATTTGAAATTGGATTATTTGTAAATGGTACAATCAATATTGCCAAGAGTATGGCATTGGCATTCTGGCGAGGTTCTACGACTCTGATAGGTGGCGGAGACACTTTAGAAGCCATGAAGAAAGCAGGCGTTTCGGAAGGGGAAGTTAGTCACGTGTCTACTGGCGGAGGCGCCACGCTGAGATTTCTTGCAGGAGACGAAATGCCTGGGCTAAGGGCTCTAAATCAAAAATAGTAGTATTAACAAAAGTAAAAATTGGTTTGTTCATACTTAGCTGGTAATGCAGCGTTAGGTAATATTGATTCTCACTGCTTTTAGATATGACACATCATCATTCTCTGCACCTATCATGAGCGTATAAACTCCAGCTTTTAGATCTGATGACGCTGTAAAAATAAACGAAACTTGTTTTGGATTTCCAGAAGTAAGTGAAAATGATTCTTCACTAAATGATCCTGTAGAATTTCCAAGGTCCCCAGTAGGAGTGAATGTTCCTGCTGTAATCATGTGAATTCTCTGGTTAGTAGATGTATCTATGTTGACCTTGATTTCTAAACTTTCGCCTCTTTTGACAGCAACTTCCTTCATAGGTGTAGAAATCTGAAATGGTAATTGCTTTTGTACATGTACTTTGCCAATTTTATTCTCTGACCATTCAGTAAACCAGACCTGATTACTATCATCCTTATTCTGTCCGACTGAAAACTGCAGCGCATTCGCGATTCCGCATTTCTGGTTATTACTCTTGCTGGCGACATTATCATTATCATTATTATTCTGACACATGCCAAATAATTTGTTCTGTGTTGGAATCCAGTATTCGATTAATGTATTATTGACGGGGTCGAATCTTGCAATTTTGTTGCCAGTGTGTTCATTGAACCATAGCGAACCGTCGCCTGATTTTTGAATCCAATATGGCAATGTATATGCACCTGCTGGAGTATCATTATCATTAATGTTCAAGCTGCTCTTGCTATTGCTACTATTGCTGCTGCCGCCACTACCAATTCCAAAAATTCTTGGTGAAGCTTTAGATGTGACAAATTTCGTAATATTTCCAGTAGATGTATCCAGTTTGTAAAATATACTTGTACCATGATCGGTTATCCATAAATTTCCTGAATAATCAACAACTATTCCCACAGGCGAAGCTAGCTCTTCAGGCATATCAAAAATTTTGAATGTCTTTGTACTTACATCGTATCTGAGAATCTCACCTTTCTTTTGAAATGCAAGCATTGATATCCATACTGCATTTCTATCATTATCAACTGCAAGTGAGCCTGTACTTATAAGAGTTGGATCAATTCCAGAAAATTTATCTATAGGCATAGGAATTGCGGAAATACCGTCTGATGTACCATTTCTCATTTTTGTTACTTCACCAAACCATAGCGATGTTGAGCGTATGCCTACAAAGTAGATATTCCCATTCGAATCAAAACCTAGTGAAACAGGATATGTAGTATCAAAAGCTTTAGGAGCTGATGGAACCTTGTACATCTCAAAAGTTTGTGATGATTCTGTATACTTCCATATCGCATTTTGTTTTTCGTCTGTAAACCATATATTGCCTTTTCCATCTGGTTTTATAGCCCACACTTGGGAGAAATCCAAGTGATTTAGCCGCGATTTCCAAATTGGGATTGGAACTTCCTTGGCAAAACTATTTTGTTGAATGTTATAGGCACCAAGGGTTCCGTTTTCAGTTGATACATACCATACCTTACCGTCGGTAACTGCTATGCCTAATGGCATTTCACATGTAGCGGGAAGCTTGTACTCAGTAACAAATTCGTTTGAATTAAGTTCTGTGTTGAGACCACAAAATGTATTCTGAAACTTCTCGATAGAAGCTTTTCTAGATTCTTCCAATCCATTAAGAGGTGCAGTATGCGTATTACTTCGTAATAATACTGCAGAAACTCCTATAACAACAAATATGCTAATTATTATATAAAGTAACTTTTTTTTCAATTACAATTATCGACCCGTTTTTTATAAGGCAATAATCAAGCAACATGATTATTCTTATATATCTCTTTTTTTGTCATTTCTTTTACATGTGCTTTGTATTTGAAATCATTGCTTTTTGAAATTTTTGATGCATAAAGCACTAATCATGCAATTATGTTACAGCAATCCCAATTCATTCATTCCCTATAATAATCATCAAGTATTAATCAACATTAATTTCAATAATACCGTTATATCTTGTAATTGTCATTTGAATTTCATTCTTTCTTATTTTTATCGCATGTATATTCCTTAGTTTTCTCAGTTTTAGGCTCATGTAATTCTAATATATTTATTAATATTCTAGATAGTGTTTCAGAGGAATTTTTTACTACCAATAACTGGCCTTGATTTTTTCAATCACTTTCTCGTGCTCTGGACTCTTACGTCTTGCAAATCTTTCCATGGAAGTAAGTGGAACGCCACCAAGTGTTCTTGCTAGAGCTGCAAAGAACATGTTTTTGATAGGGTTATCCCTGCCTACTTTATGCATGAATTTTTGGATTCCGTGTTTAAAGTTATGCTGCCATGTTTTGTACATTACACCCAATTTCGCCGGATCCATGGTGCTTCCAATATCAAAGAATTCTGACTTTTCAAGTAATCCAATTGGTACAAATGTTAGTGGAGTTACAGTGAACTTTGACCCTGGCTGTTCTGTTTCTAATTCATGAATAAGTCTGATTGTCTCCCAACTATCCTCTGGAGTTTCGTCATTGTTCAGACCCATGATTAGTGTGAATGCAGGTACCCAATAATGGTCGTTTAGGGTTTTTACAGCAGTCTTCACAACCCAATGCCATTCTTCAGGTTTGTATGGTGCTAGTTTTCTATCCGCATATTTTCCAATTAGTCTAATGCTGCCAGTTTCAAACCCACATTGTATGCCAATGTGATTATCTGGAGATGCCCTGATAATTTTAGAGACGTTTGGAATTAATCTTTCATCAGCAATAGCTCCAGCAAGAGTGCCGTGTGTTGGGTTAGTGTGCTCAATACCTGTTTCCATAATGCCTTTGAAGAGGTCTTCTAGCGCTTCACGGTTTGGCTGCATGTTCTTTGTTGTTCTCGGATTCATTCCATATACAAAAATATCATCACTCTGAATCCACGCATTCTTGGCACCGCCATATTTCATATTAATTTCGATTTCTTTTTGAACTTTCTCAACGGGATAATATCTCAACGGCCTAAGGGTGACATCACAGAATTTGCATCCCCTTCCACATCCACGCATAACTTCACTCATGCCATGTATACTAGGGTTAACAATATTTGGTATCTCTTCAACTGAAGGCTCATCCCAATAATGTATGAACCTACCATGATGGGTTCTGTCGTTCCTCGCAAATTCCTTAATATCTACCTTAAATTTGGTTTTCTTAAATGGGTTTGCTGTTTCCATTTCTCCATTAATCAGTGAATCAAAGAACATTCTACCTGCACCATCGATTTCAGGACCAATGCCACCTAGATCTCCCTCTACAATTCCATATAGGCCATACTCTTCAATTTTTGCAGGATCGTAATTGTACTGCCATGTTCCAGACGCACCAGCAATCACTTTTGCCTTGCTTCCACTTCTGGTTTTGGCTGCATTAATCCTATGATGTAACTCCCTGCAATAAAATTCATCATACGACATTTGTTTGCGACCATATGTAAAGGTCATAGTTACTGGTCCCATGCCCAGAGGATCCATCTCATAGGTTCCTACCACTTGAGTCTCGGGGCCAATAAACCGTTCAATATAGTCTGGATGAGCGACTACTACCTCGTCTTTGCTATAACCGTCCCTTAATAGAGATGCTTCCACTTTCCTCAGACCATAAGGCGCATATTTAGCAACGCCATTTGCGTGATCAATAGGGTTACAGATAAAGTCAAATAGTGGCCTAGGCGTAACCTGATTGCCTAAAACCCGATACAAAAGTGATGCCTTCTTCCTGTTTAAATCAAGCGCAGGAGCGCATCCGAAAAACGATGCCAGAGAGATCCCTCTATAAATTGACATTAATGTACGATCTGCAGTAAGAACAATCTTTGGATATTTCATAAATCTCTAAATCCTAATCAATATCAAATAAATCGAACCGAATTTAACCTTTCCTATTCATACAGTATACACCTGAACCTCTATATGTTTCTTAATTTCTTATGATTACAACATTCACTTCTGGAATTTACTAAATGTATGTGTAACTAAAATCAGTAGTGACTTAGGATTACCAATGTATACTGTGCTAGGTACACACGTAGGGTTGTTGATCTCAGGGGCGGGTAAACATGCGTTAGAAAAAACTATGAAGAAACTGATACTGCCAACAAACATTATTATTTCTTGTTTACAACTTCAATTATCAAAATTACCAATACATAATTGCCATGTCATAAATTTTACTTGGAATATTGTGCAGATACAGAAATATATAGCAATAAACTCTATTAATATTGCAATATCGTAAAGTTAAACTGAAATCCTACAATTCAAGATTATAAAAGAAATTATTTTTTGACACCAAGTGTTCTATTCTTAAGTCTCATGTGGTTGCTATGGCATTTTCTGCATCTTTCAGAAGAGATAGGGTTCTTTGCTCCGCATTTGAAGCAGATCTTAAAATATAGTCTGCGCTGCTGGGCAATTTGTTTCTTTACAGTGTCCGTAATGGGCATATATATCAAAATAAGTTAAACAGTGCAGATAAATTTCTACCTTTCTATTCTGATACGGTAAAATTTAATAATTTCTAAATCAACTGCACTTTGAAAGTATCATCTGATGAGACTGTCTATGATAATCCACCCGTTAATACTTAGGAGATAGTGGTGGTAGCACTTACAGCCTGGGAAGAGTATGTATATATTACAAATCTTGTCCCATGAGTTATTTGTAAAGCCAGCACAGCGTGTAGCCTGTTTTAGTTCTTACTATAGGCGGATCCTCTTTACAAATATCCATGGCATGAGGACATCGTGCATAAAACCTGCATCCAGATGGTAAATTCAGCATATCTGGGGGATTACCCTTGATAAAATGTATCTGCTTATTGTCAGAACGTAATTTAGGAATAGCCGAGATCAATGCTTGGGTATACGGATGCTTTGGATCTTTGTAAATCTCGCCGGCACTTCCAAACTCCACTACTTGACCAGCATACATTATACCGATCTTGTCTGCAATTTCTGAAATAATCGCCATGTCATGCGTTATAATGATTATTGTCATTCCTTTTTCCTTTTTCAATCTCTTCAACAGATTGATTATTTGTGCCTGAACAAGAACATCTAATGCGGTAGTTGGTTCGTCAGCTATTACTACATCGGGTTCAAGTAACAAAGCCATAGCTATGACTACACGTTGTTTCATCCCACCACTCAATTCATGGGGATATTTCTTTGATACAGATAGATCGAGTCCAACTTGTTCTAGAGATTCTGAAATTTTATCATCAATGCGACCTTTGAAGTTATGTTGTTCCAAAATTTCTTTTAATTGATTGCCAATTGTATAAACAGGATCAAGTGAATTCATGGCTCCTTGAAAAACCATGGATATTTTTTTCCAGCGGATTCTTTTGTTGAAATCAGCATCAGAAAGTCTTGCAATATCATTACCGTTTAGTATGATATTTCCTCCAATTACCTTACCTGGCGGCTGCATTATCCTTAAAATAGCAGCACCGAGACTGCTCTTACCACAGGCTGACTCTCCAGCAATACCTAATGATTCATTTTCATTTATTGTAAAGCTAATATGATCTACAGCCTTGATTGTACCGTTCTCGGTAAAATATTGCGCTTGAAGATCTACTACTGAAAGTTTAGCTTCCGAAGGTAACATCATCTGATATTGTCTAATCTATAAAGATATTATAATTTATGCTAAACTTACGGAAATTGTAGTATTAATTCATTGCAATGCAATATAACAGAACCATGCATAATGCCGTCATGATCACAACAATGACCTATTTGAATGATAGCAGCTACAACGACTATTATAGAGGCATAATATCATAGTTACCTAGTATGTTTTAGTTACCATATTTTATTATCTGAATAAAAATATTTTTGCTTTCCATCTCTTGCTCTTGTTATTACCTCTATTGTCAATGAAGGGGATGACCCAGTTAACTCAAACATCCTTACACGGCTGGAACAACATAGGCAACATTAAGAAGTTATTGTACACTTAACTAGATCAATCATATTCATTTAAATTCCTAAAACTATAAAACTTCAAAGCTTATAGTTATAGGATGTTGTTGCTTCTTTATCTAACGTTCCATCATTATCCACTGCTGTTCTTAATGCTGTAATTAGTTTGTCAAATTTATCAGGATTAATAGAATTTTTCCAGGATCCTGTTCTAGTATAATTTTGCAATGTTGTTACCATAATCTGCATCTTCATTATCTGCGGCTTTATTGATTTGATAAAGGGTGGATTGGCACAAAGTAAGTGATGTCTTGTACATAAAGGCCGAAATATCAGAGCTATAGTTTATGAGGAGCAACTGCACTATAAATGACAACTTTGAGCAATACACGCAGAGGTCTTCCCCTAACCAGCTCCCGTATTGAGAAAATATTCCCGAAATTAACACCGGAGCAAATTCGTCGTATTGCAGCATATGGACGTATGCGTTCGGTACAGCCTGGTGAAGTGCTAATAGAGCAGGGAGACACATCGGTACCGTTCTTTGTTGTGATAACAGGCGAAGTCGAGATTGTGCGCCCTTTCGACGCCCATGAGACCCTTGTCACTGTCCATGGTTATGGTGAATTCACTGGGGAAGTCAATATGCTCTCTGGTCGTCGGTCTTTCTTTCGGGCACGTGTCACTAAGCCAGGTAAGGTGATCGAACTAGGACACCAACAAATGCTGACTTTGGTACAGACTGATGCTGAACTCAGCGATATACTGATGAGGGCTTTCATCCTACGTAGAGTAGAGTTAATAGCTGCTGGTGTTGGAGATATTATTCTTATCGGGTCAACACATTCTGCAAGTACTTTGCGGATCAAAGAGTTCCTGATGCGCAATGGACACCCATATTCCTACATAGACCTAGAACACGACCCT
>JBKOWU010000061.1:0-6614 GCA_046724555.1 Thermoproteota archaeon
ATCAATTTGGTCTGCATGCAGTCGTTCTAATAGATCAGAATATTCTTTCGTTGTTCGATTTATCCTTTCCTCTTCAGTATTATCTTCACCAAGGTAATTCAAAATTGCTTTTTGTCCTTTCATATTGCAGCTTTTGGCCGCAATAAGAGCATCTTCCATATCCTGACCTGCCGCCCACTTTTTAACCAATCTAGTAAGTAGCCGTTCCATTAGTAAATAATTATGAATATGTGAATGCCCAACTTGATTATTTATATCCATTCAAGCATTTCTACAGCTATCATAAGCAGAAGTGAGCCATATACTTTATTGGCACCTTGCCTATCAAAAGCAACTCCAGAGCCTCCGAAAGACGAAAAACAAACACAAAAACGAGTTCAAAAAAAAGGAGGTAGACTCGGTCAGGAGGTTCTAACTGCTTACCAAGTAAATTTGTTATTTATATCTCAGGCTTGGTCTTTGCAATAGCATGTTGTTGTAATAGACCGTATCATAACACTTTGAACATATAAACCGAAAGCCATTAATTCTGCAGCTATACAAAGGTAAGCTTCTTAATTTATCAGCCTTTGCATCTTCTTCCAGTAGATATGCATGTTCTTGTTTTAGCACTTTGATATCATCAGAGCTATTTCTATTACTATTGCCATGGCTCTAATTTTCAATCCACTTTATCCTTTTTTGTAATATAGCAACTTATCATTACGAGGCCTACTGAGTTTACCAACAATAGATATATCTTGACTGTATTTCTGACCTAGTTACCAGTTGTAAGCACACATCTAAACCTAGCTTTACCACTCATCATATGATCATATGCTTCTGCTGCGCGCTCTAATGAAAAGACTTCATTCATAGACCTTACACCAGAGAGAACACTAAATAAGAGTGTGTCTTGCGAGTCGATAGACGTACCAGATGGCCATCCTATCAATGATCGACGTCCCATTATCATTAGAGATGTAGGTACATGAATTGGCTCATCAGATGCTCCGATTACGACAAGCTTTCCATTGACTGCAAGACCTCCAAGGATTTCAGTCATCGCCTTTCCACTTGGAACAGTTGCAAGTATCACTTTAGCCCCTCCCAACTTGTTAAGCTCTTCGACTGCATTTTCTGACCGGTTATCAATATATTGCCTTGCACCAAGATTTTTCGTCAATTCTTCTTCCTTATCTCTTGCTCGCCCAATGGCAACAGTATTAAAACCCATCTTGGCAGCAAACTGAATCCCAAGATGTCCTAGTCCTCCCATTCCAAAAATACCAACTACGTCCCCTACACGCGCTCCACTATTTCGAAGAGCATTGTATGTAGTAATACCTGCACACATAAGGGGTGCTGCTTCTATTGCTGAAAGCTGCTCGGGGATTGATGCCAGAGATTCCATAGGTGCAATCATATAATCTGCATATCCGCCATCGTAAGAAATACCTGGTACCTGTGCGTATTTACAAGTAACAAAATCTCCACGCCTACAGGATTCACAATGTCCACAATGGCCTCCATGCCAGCCTACAGCTACTCTTTGTTTTGGCTGCCATTGACTTACTTCTTTGCCTACTTCATCTATAACTCCTGCAATCTCATGGCCAGGAACCCTTGGATATTGAATGCCTGGGAATAATCCTTCTTTAGTAAAGGAATCGCTATGGCATACACCACATGCTTGTACCTTTATACATACTTGTCTATCGCCAGGCTCTGGGATGTCCTTTTCTATGATTTCTAAAGGACCTTTAGGTTTTGAAACTTGAACTGAGCGCATATACGCTATAATGCCACATTATCTAATTTTAATAGTGCGATGAGTACATTGCCATGCATTGTACCTAAAGCAGCATACAAATAGACAGATAAAGCTAAAAATCTGACCGACGTAATATTTACGAAGGAATTTTCTGGAATTTGAGCATAAAAGCTGAACAGTTAGAATGGAGAAGATCTAAGGTAGTAGAAATGAGAGCTAGAGGACTGAGCTATGGAGAAATAGCTCATGAGTTGCAAGTATCAAAGGCTTCCATTGGTTCTGATGTGCAATACCTTCGCAGCCAAGCCAAGGTGTCCATCAAAGAGTATGTTACAGAGCATTTACCTGAGCAATACCAGGTATGTCTTACAGCATTAGACGCTATAATCAAGCGTGCATTTGATATTTTGGAAACATCGCCTGATAATAGAGAAAAGCGGCAGGCTATGGAGCTATTCAAGGATACGCACCTTGTCAAGCTGGAATTATTGTCCAATACTACAACTATAGATAGTGCCTTGAATTATATCAGAAATAAGCAACAGCAAGAGCAGCAACAGAAATGCTTTTCCCTGGATTCGACTAGCGGTGATAATCTCGATGAGAATCACCTAATCAAAGGTAGACAAACAGTATTCTAGATACTAGTACATACTCTGTACTTTTCAATACCAGAAAATGCATTAACGTTATGGATTTGAAATATTTCCATCTGTGGTGGAGATCTATCCATTTTAAGTTGTATCCAAATCAAGTTTAACCTAGTTAAGTCAACAATAAATACCAGTTGTCAAAAGCAAGCCATCAATGAGCTACAATAAGAACGACAACAAAATCTTACTTGTAAGCCTGATAGCTGTATCACTGGCGGCAACTATTTTAGGTCCATATAAGGCGCATCCTGCATTTGCTGCAACTGTGGACGTATCAATTCCTAAAGGTGCCTCTACTAATCCTACGAATGGATTTGATCCAAAAGAAATCAATGTTAAAGTTGGCGATACAGTGAAGTGGGCAAATAATGATAATGCGCTGCATACAGTGACATCTGGCAAAGATAGTAGTGATCCAAATAAAGGAAAAGACTTTGATTCTGGGTTAACTCCTCCTAACGCGTTAACTACTATTGGTAAAACATTTCAACATACATTCACCACGGCAGGGACATTTCCATACTTTTGTCAGGTACATCCTGGAATGGCAGGAACGGTTATAGTAAAATAGTAAAGCGAAACAAAATCTATATCCTCTAATGAAGCAGTTGTGCTTCATATATTTTATTTAGAATCTCGTATTTCTCTTCTGAACTTTTGAAAAAGAATCGTACGGGACAGTATAAACGTGTATAGCAGCTTAATTGAGGAGCTTCAAAAAGTATAAAAGAAAACACCTTCAATAAATCGTTCAGCCTGTACAAAGATCCTCAATGGAATGAAACAGTCAAAAAGAGAATTGGCAAAAACCCAGGCTGAATACGAGATGTTTAAGAAATACAAGACGAGAACTGCAATAAGCAAATAGATATTATGTGAAATACCTGAAAGCCGAATAGAACTTTGGACTCAGATTGTTCCTTGAGAGAAAGGTGCAGTTAGTATATTGTTCTCATTATTGTTGTCATTGGTCGAATTGTTATCGTTTGTATTAGTGGCATTCGATCTAACAGTATGGCATGGTTGATTAATTAGACATGTTGTAGTTGTTGTGACACATTTACCATTAATGCATGTTGTAAAAGTTGAATTGGATTCTATTTGTGCAGCAGCCTCCGTTATATTGTAGTTTTGGGGAGTAAATACTGCACCGACATAAATAATGGTAAATGCGACAACCAAATAGCAATAATAATAACTCCTTTTCATCATACTGAGGTAATTTTATTTGTGTTACTGAAATACATAAAGCTAACTTAACATTGTAATGATATAGCGTTGTTTGTAGCAGTAGCGAGTCTAAGCGTGAGAAATGCAACCGTGTGGAAAAACACGCGTGGAGAAATTCAATAAATGAGCACAAAAATGCAAGTGGAGTGACGTATGACTAAAGTCTTGGAACTGCTCAGTAAAGGTGATAGCCAACAACATCAAATGATACATTGACGAGCGCGTTCCAGAAGAATATGAGAAATGTCTTGTTGGGCTAACTGCAATTACAAAAGAAGCTAGGAATACATCTCAGGATACAGAAGATAAAAAAGATACAGGCATCATCATTAGCCAAAGAGTGCTATTCAATGAAACTGGATTTACTTACTAATGCTACTGTAGTTGATGCTATTAGGTTTGTATCCCAACAATCAAGAGAGAACGTAAAATCATCCTCTAGTAATGAACCAAATTATGATGAAGATGAAGAGCAGGAAGAGGAATATGAAGAAATAACAACCAATAATATTTTCCGAGATTACCTAGTGATTTTGTTATTACGTTTTATTTGTGCACCGATCCAAAGATGAAATGAAGTAGAGTCGGCAACAAAGGTTTGTCCGAAAAAGAGGGATTCTCCAATACTGAAAGGGATACAGCTATACCATAACGCAGTCAGGCCACATCAGTCTTTTCTGTCACCCTTTAACTTGACAGTATCGAAAAAAAGGCTATCATCAACCGACTTGTGACAGCCCTGCAGAGCAGGTCGATCCACCTAAGACTTTACAGCACCTGTTTTTTAGGTAGATATTGATAGTACGATAATACAAACGCACTCCAAAAAAGCTAAGCGTTAGCTTGTGAAAGCATATCTGTGACATTCAAAGATCTCAAGAAGCAAGGTGGCCTAGAAGTTGCACACCAATAATCAAAACTACTTCAGAGGCTACATAATAAACCATTTTGGATATGGGACAAACAGCAGCATAAGGTAGCAGCAGTAAAGGTCTTGCTAGTTTTGATACAAAAGAGACTGTGATAGAACTAAATGGTCTAAAGATAGAAGCATTTCCATCACACCATTTAGATGCTATGCGTGAGTTACCGAATGTATCTTTCATTCTATTAGAGTAGCAGTGAATATAGTTTATGAAGTAAACCTCAGCACAGAAATAAGGGAATCATCGAAAGAGTCACTATTTTCAATGGATCAGTAAAGAATTTCTGTCGACTACACTTTTTCATTCGCAGTATGATAGGAAATAGACATGGCTAATAAGTACCACAATGAGGAATAGAAATTGTCCCGTTTAGGCAACATGCTTTTATATTATCTCAAGGTGGACCTATTCAAGACTAGCTTACCACGACTATAACCTATATACACATCAGAGAAACTAGGTGATAATAGTTGGAGTCAGAATATGAGAATTGTTCCTGTCAATTTCAATACATAACACAAATCTATGATAGGACATTGCAAAATGATACTGGAACAGGAGCCTGGAAAGATTGCTATCAATCCAGACAGATTTGATAAACTAATAACCACCTTAAGAACAGCTGTAGATGATGGTGTATTGGATAAAGAATCTACATCTTATAATGATATATTTGACGCATTTAGACTGGCATTGAAGTTTTATCACTTTGAAGAGAGAAACGATTAGCGATAACAATCATGCGTTCAACAAAGGTCTCAGTATTCTGTAAAGGTAGTCCTGTGTATTTGTTTTGTTTCCTATTCCTGGAGTACTTGATGGACAAATGATATTGCGATTGATCCTTCACCTACTGCTGATGCAACACGCTTGATACTGCCGCCTCGCACGTCCCCAACTGCGAAAGTACCTGGCAAACTTGTTTCAAGCAAGTATGGTTGACGCATAAGAGGCCAGCCTGCGGCGCTTAGGTTTTCTGTTGATAGATCGGGGCCTGTCTTTACGAAGCCTTTAGAGTCGAGCGCGATACAGCCATTGAGCCAACGAGTGTTTGGATCGGCACCCGTCATGACGAATACATGGCTTATTTCGTGCTTCTCGGTCTGTCCTGTTTGACTGTTTCGCCAGTAAACAGAATCAAGGTGATTGCCTCCTTCTATGCCAACAATCTCAGTTTCTGGTCGTAATGTGATCGTAGGGCTATTCTCTATTCTACGAATCAGATATCGTGACATAGTAGCAGCCAAACCAGAGGACCTGACTAGCATATGTACATGTTTTGTAGTCTGCGCCAGAAACACTGCAGCCTGGCCAGCTGAGTTTCCTCCACCTACTACAATTACTTCTTCTCCTCCACACAACTGCGCTTCCATAAAAGTAGCCCCATGGTAGACGCCTGCACCTTCAAATCTGGAGAGGCTTTCCAACGGTAGCTTTCGATATTGAGCACCAGTGGCAATCACAATAGTGCGAGTAGAAATTCTAGTCCCATTCTCAAGTTCGATTATGTACGGTCTGCGGTCGCAGATAAGTCGTGTTGCCTTTGCAATGAGTATATGTGCACCGAACTTTTGAGCCTGGACATACGCCCTACCTGCCAGGTCTTGACCGGAGATCCCGGTAGGAAACCCCAAGTAATTTTCGATTCTTGAGCTTGAACCAGCCTGACCACCAGGAGAACCCGTTTCCAGTACCATAACGTCTAGTCCCTCTGAAGCACCATACACCGCGGCCGCCAACCCTGAGGGACCGGCGCCGATGACTACGAGATCACGCACTTGGCTTTGGTCAATAGATTCGTTGAAGCCAAGGCAATCTGCGATTTGTTGGTTACCGGGATTTCTGAGAACTACCTGGCCTCTACAGATCAACACTGGTATTTCACTTGCAGAAATTTGGAAACTATCCAACAGATTCTGTACGTCAGGGTCGTGTTCTAGGTCTATGTAGGAATATGGGTGTCCATTGCGCATCAGGAACTCTTTGATCCGCAAAGTACTTGCAGAATGTGTTGACCCGATAAGAATAATATCTCCAACACCAGCAGCTATT
>JBKOWU010000193.1:0-2490 GCA_046724555.1 Thermoproteota archaeon
GGTCCTATTATATTTGATTCATATTTTGATGCCATTAAATCTGAATATGGAACTACATACATGCCCTGACCAAGTGTAGGAGGAGTGAGCAAAGCTATTGGGTTTGAAGTAAAGGCATTTTTATAACGTTGTAATACTACAGAAGGATCAGGAGTCAGATCCCTTATAAAAATACCCATAATTCCTTTATTTGCTTGAGCAAATGATGGTAAATCTACAGAACGTGCTATATTTTTTCCTGCTTCATCACGCCACGTTATTTCTATTCTGTGACCTAGATTCGATCTAAGAAGATTACCAAGATCCTCTACACTACGCACATTTTGTCCAGCTATGGTCTGGATGACTGACCCTTTGCTTAAGCCAACTTTCGCAGCAAGAGAACCATCATTTATATCTGTAACTACAACTCCAAACTGTGGTTCACCAGAGATCGGTAAAGGGGTAAGAGTTGATATTACGAAATAAAGTGCAACTAGCGAAATGGCTGCCATAATCATATTATTTAGCGCGCCTGCAGTCAAAATGGAACTCTTTTGCTTAAAAGATGCTCTTGCTAACTCTTCTCGCTCAATATTCACAAATGCGCCAATAGGTATCCCAAGAATTAAGAGAATCCCAGTGGATTCTACCCTTATATTGAATACCCTAGCTACTATTCCATGACCTGCTTCGTGAATAACTAGCGTAATTATGAGTGCTATCAAACCATAAGTCACAGGAAAAAAGGGATTTAAAATTGGGATGAGAAAGTTAGCCCGCGGTCCCACATTACGTATTGTATCTCGAGCAGCGGCATTGGAAAACATAATCATTAAAGAACCAACAATTAAAAATATTGCAAATGCAGTGATTAAAGGCATAAGATAAGCATTGAATTTAGCATAAACTTTGGCAGCATTTGTTTTTGCTACCCTATCAAAAAAGGTCAAACCAAAAGGTGTATGAACAAATATTAATGGGAATTTTATATCGACATGAACCTTGTTTTTGTTCTTCTGCTGTTCCACTGCATAGCATATTGTAGTTACTGTATTTAAATTAATCATTACTAAGAAATTAGCATTATTTCATTAACTTCTGTTATTGCAATAAACATCAAGATTTAACTATCTATAAATAAAACCTAATTATTGTCAAAAAATCAAGTGAATGTACCCAAAAGCCAAAGGTCTTCACTTATTATCGACAATGTATAGACATTTTACAGCATATAGCTCTGAAGCTTTCTGATTTTAGAATAGATCATAATCTTTGTCTAGTGGGTCAGGAAGCTTTGTACTAGGCCATGCTTATGACGCTTACCATCCTTACCAGATAGTACTATGGTGATGATTATCCTAAGCACAGGAATTAAACCTTGTATAGACGGGTAAGGATCGTAAGGGTAGTAAGTGTCGGGTGATTGAAAATATCTGGAATAGTTGTTAAGCTCTATCATGATTGATAGTGTAGTATCATTTTCCTGTCGTTGCGTTTTTTTATTATTATATAATTAATCCAAAAAATTTTAGCACAACCCGTCCTCTTAATAAAACTATATTTTGAGTTCAGCAAAAATTGCATGGTTATAGATGGTGATAGATGGTAATACAAGATAATGCCTGATTATGGAGTGATATCAAGATAATGAAAATGGTAACTTGATGATGATTGGATGGTAATATAAGATAGGGAATGGTAATAATGTCGCAAATGTCATAAATGTCGTAAATAGTCCATTTTTTATTTTATACTCATTTTTTATAAATATTTGCACAAATATATGAAATCAGATATAGACGCAAACAGAGTATTAAGCAGAAAGGAAAAAGAAGAGCTTGTCCTAGACTTGTATTTTAATCAGAACAAGACCTACCATGAAATAGCAAAAATAGCTAGAATGTCGCCTCGTGATATTAAGCCCATTATAGACAAAGCAATCAAAGAAAAAGAGAGAACGCAGCACAAAACTACAGCAGTACAAGCTTACGAGTTATTCTCTAAAGGCAAGACACTACTAGAGGTTACTATTGACTTAAACCTGGGACAGGCCCAGGCTACCGCATATTATGGAGAATATTTGAAGATAGTTGGCCTTGACGATATTACCAAGGTATATCTGGAATTCCAAGGGGATACCTCATATTTTGTAAAACTATGCAAAGAAGCAAAAGCTGCAAAAATGGGTATACCACAAGTAGTTAATCTACTTAGGATTGCCAATAATCAGCTACCATCAGTTCAACATAGATATGAACAGCTTCAAAAACAAAATAATCAACTCGAATCCATTCTAAGGACTAAATCTAAAGAGCTTCAGAATCTAAATAGCCAGATAACAGATACAAGCAAATTCCTTGACATTATTAATTCTGAATGTAGACTAAAGACTTCAATGCTACAGACGCTGCGTGAACAAGCAGCAAAAATGGGAGCATTTGTAAATAATTACAAAAACAATGACCAAGAATATACCAAACTCAAAAAAAGCATTGAGGATATAATACA
>JBKOWU010000121.1:0-14225 GCA_046724555.1 Thermoproteota archaeon
TGAAATACTGATTGGGTACCATTGGGGAACTTTTTGGGAGCAGTACTGGATCATATCACCAATGAGTCTTATGGATGGTTTAGGAGGATAAATGTAAGTATTCCTAGCAATGTATTCTTTTAGTATGTCATTTTGTGTTGTACCTCTTAGATCTGCTGGAGAAACACCTTGGGATTCCGCTACAGTAATGTATAATGAAAGCAATGTTGAAGCCGTTGAATTAATTGTCATAGAGGTACTTACTTTGTTTAATGGAATATTCTCGAAGCAAGTCATCATATCCTTTATAGAACTAATTGCTACTCCAGTCCTTCCAACTTCACCTTCAGATTGGGGATTATCTGAGTCACGTCCTGTCTGTGTAGGCAAATCAAAGGCTAAAGATAATCCTGTTTGTCCATGCTCAAGTAAAAACTTGAATCGTTTGTTAGTCTCCTCAGCACTTCCAAATCCGCTATATTGCCGCATTGTCCATAAACGCTCACGATACATGTTTGGATACAAGCCTCGTGTATATGGGAACTTTCCTGGTTCCTCATCCTGATGCTTATTATTGTTATTGAATTTCAGTAGGTCGCCTTTTTTGTAAGCCCTTTTAACAGGTATATTAGAATCTGTTTTTATTGCATCAGTTGTCGATGATGATGATTGTGGTGGTTTTGGTTGTGGTTGTGATTGTGTCATATCTCTTTTTGATCACCTTGTCTTCAATACTGCTGCGGCTAATTCTTCTGCAGCCTGATAAGGGTCCATCTTTTTTTCCGCCAATTTATCAATAAAAAGCAGATATTTGTTGTGACTGTTAAGTAAGGCTGAAACTCTTTGTTCTACTATATCTAGTACCATATCATTTAGTTCAGATTCAAGCATTTTTCTTTCTTTCTGTTTATAATTACTACTTTTTGCCTTTAGTAGGTTATCAATAGTCATTGCTAAATCCTTAATTCCCTTGCCTCTCTTTGCAGAGGCTTTAACGACAAGTGGTTTCCTTGCACTATTTCCTATCAAATCCAAAATTGAATTAAAAAGAGCCCCTGCACCGTCTAGATCTTCCTTGTTAACAACATACAAATCTCCAATTTCAGTCAAGCCTGCTTTGATAGCTTGAATATTATCACCTGTATGAGGAGTAAATACTACAGCAGTTATATTGACGATATTTGAGATTTCTACTTCAATCTGTCCGGCTCCTACACTCTCGACTAGTACAAGATCATAGCCTGCTGCATCTAGTATCCTAATTACATTCCTGAGGGATTTTGAGACTCCTCCTGCCGCGCCTCTAGATGCTATACTTCTCATAAACACTTTGCCATCATCCATCGCGTCTTGCATTCTAACTCGATCTCCCAATATTGCCCCTCCTGTGATTGGGCTAGTGGGATCTACTGCAACAACCGCGACTTTGTATCCTAGTGCTTGTAAATTGGGAACTAGCTTTCCTATTAGAGAGCTTTTACCCGAACCTGCGGATCCTGTAAATCCCACAGTTTTAACATTGCCAGTCTTGTTAAATATTTCTCGTATAATCGTTTGTGAGTCAGGTTCACAGTTGTCAACTATGGAAATCGCTCTTGCCAGAGAGCGTCTTTCTCCTTCAAGGAGACCTTTGACCACCGCTAACATGCTATTTATTATTATGGATGTATGTGCATAATATATTTATCAATATTAATCATTGATGCGGTTACTAGTATAGCTACAAAAAATTTTGTAGCACTATTCCATTTATTTTAAAAGTTTCTTTACTAATAATTTTTTGTAAAACCACATGACAGGCGGCAACAAAACCACAAAACAACGACCAATAACTGTTGACTAAACTATCAATCTCATGGACTGTAAAATGTATCAACATAAATTTACTACAATGATATCAAAAATTTCTGATATTTTTGTTGAACTATTTAAAAAAATTAGTCGCTAAAAACTAGCCAAAATGTTGTTAGTAAAGAAAAAAACACTATTCTTTCTACATATATTTTGTGGAATTAATTTTACCTAAGAGCATTAAGAAAAAAACTTTGTTCCGTTTTTCTGGCATTTCATGCCGAATTCTTGTAGAATATTAATGTTATATATGATTTCCTATACTAAGAACATTTATAATAAAATACCATAGAAGGTATTTATGATATGTGCTTTTTACATATTCGTGAGTAAATTCCATGGTCTCTACTGCCTCCGTAATATCTGCAATTTCTGACGATAAAGCGTTATCGCTATTTAAAGCCGTCGCACTTTCAGAAAATGATTGCAGTAATCTCCTTATTTCAAAATTAAGATTGTCCCGTAGACAATATTATTCAACTATGATGGAATTAATGGATGCTGATCTAGTGCGAAGAATTAGTGGTAGATATAGCCTGACTTCGCTTGGCAAAATAATGTTTAATTCATATCTGAAAATCGAAACTGCAACCAAGTATTATTGGAAGCTCAAGGCAATTGACTCAATTCTGACCTCAGCAATTAGCGAATTGCCTGTGCAGGAGTGTACGAGAATTATAGATAATATAATAGACAATGATGAAATCAAAGCTATACTTAACTCTGATGCTGAAAAACAGAAAGAGCAACCGAAACACAGAAGTCATCTAAACGAGGTATTAATACACTAGAAAATAAAATGGAATAAAATAAAAATCAGAGAGAAAATAACAGGAAATATACAAATTAATATACACATATACATGGTTTTATATATATTGCAACTGTTTATGATTTAAGAAGTATATCTTTTATTTCAGAATCTTTCTCAATTAGACTATCCATTATCTGTTTACGCTCTTGTATGGAAAATGCATTATTTTTGTGCTCTGAGGATTCTATTGAATCTATTGCCTTGAGCTTCCAGTAATTGTCAATAGCTTCTCTGATCAGATTCTGGGCACTATAGACTATTCTACCAAGGCTAGTAAGAGAATAAATCCCATTACTTCTTCTTATCAAGCCTGCCTTATTTAAGGTGGAAATTCTCATATAATATTGCTTGCGGCTAAATGAGGCCTTTTTTCTTAGTGTATCTGTATTTCCGCCTTCAGCAGCAATAGCATTAAATAGTGCTAGCGTTTTTTCATCAGCAATAGCCTTCAGAGAACCAACTAGGGAAGCCACTTGTTATTCAGACTCCAATGATGACCTTAATTTGCTATTAATTATTTTCTGAGCACTTTGATACAAAATTATCAAAAGTGGATATTCCTATATGTTTTTCCTTAAATTTATTACAGCAGCTAGAAAGGGTTGCACTAATTGAAAAATCTAAATTAAATTCTTGATCATTGTTATTATTATACTTACATAATATAGAGATGTGATAGAATAAAAGGTATCAGATGTTTTAGATATATAGCTATATCTATAATTATACATATTTTTGTTTCGAGCCTTTTTAGGTAGAATAAAGGTTTTAAAGATGACTTGCCAATCATGGATTGATAAATGCCAATACAGGAACACCTCGATCAACAACAACAGCAGCAGCAACAACAACAAAGAAGACTTAGAGTTCTTGTATCCAAGTTGGGACTAGATGGTCATGATAGAGGAGCTCTTGTAATATGTAGAGCTTTAAGAGATGCTGGTATGGAAGTGATTTACTCTGGTTTATTTTGTACTCCAGAACAGGTTGCAAAAATTGCAATTGACGAAGATGTTGATGCTGTTGCTATGAGTTTACTAAATGGGGCACATTTAGTATTATTCCCTAAGGTTGCTCGATTATTAAAAGAAAATGGAGTAAATGACATCTTACTTGTTGGCGGCGGCATTATTCCAGAAAAAGATAAAGAACTATTGGAAAAAAAAGGAATTACTGGAAACTTTGGTCCAGGAACGCCCTTACCGACTATAATTAATCATATTGCCGAAAATGTAAAAAAGTTGCGCTCATAGGGATTTGCGTTTAACTTTGTCTTGGATTGAAGACCAATTGTTTGCTTGCTGTACATTCAGTTAGCTCCCAAAAAGTTGCTTTTATATACCGTTATTTTCTTCCTCTTCAGTTAGCCATGTTAAGAACAGAAGCACGTCTTAGTATCATAGGCATACTCGCAGTCTTTACGGCAACCATAGTAATGTTCATAGAAGTTGCAAATTTTGGTACGGCTCAGGGCCAAGCAGCAGACAATACGTCATCGTCATCATCATCATCATTGACACCAGAACAAAGAGCAGCAATATGTGATCCTAATAATCCATCGTCAAATCTTAACCCTGTTAATACAACGGAATCAAGAATATGTGGTATTCCAAAAACAGTACAACCGAGCATATCCAATGGAACAGACACAGGAACAGAAGCACCATCAGTACTTCCTACGCCACCATCAGAGGAAGGTTAGCTAACTATCCATATACACTATTACTAATCTTATCGTCTTTTTTTGTTATTATTATATTCACTAACTAAATCGTGTATTTATCCAAGACTAGAACCGTTTAGGTTCTATTTAATCAATATTCAGCGCATAATTTTTCTGCTAGTTGTTTGCTCACTTTGGCACTTTGAATAGCGTGATTTCTAACAACTTTGGTATCATCCATAACATATTCCATACATTCTGATTTATTTTTGAAGCTGATTCCTGCAGATGCAAGTACGGGATTTGTAACCACAGCCATTGTTGCTAGACAAGATACCAGAATTATGGCTGTTAATAGTAACTTTACGGTTGGACTCATCACATTATGCATTTGACGTTGCAAAATACATAATATAAACAGTTCTAATATGCCTTCTGGAATATTGTCACTCGTTTGAGGTTTTTTGTTTGTTATTTATTTATTTAATTCTTGTTAGTCAAAATTTCCTTTATAAATATTAGACTCTTTTAGAATACCAATAACGACTGGAATCTCTAGATCTAGTTGCAAAGCAATAAACTCTTCTGCTATACCTGATTCGTATAGATTGATAACAATGCGCTTTTGCTCCTCTTGTGGAACTGGCTTATTGTAGTGAAATGTTGCTGCTGATGGTTGTTTAGCTAACATAGTTGTTTATCCATTCCTTCTATCTACTTGTAATAATGATAATAACAATAAGTTAAATAACGTTGATTAACATAGTTGATGGATTAAATAAAAGAAAAAATAAAAATAATATTTTAATTGCGCAGACCTCAGATAGTAGATTCGTTAGGCCACATCATTTTCCGCATCTCTTTGCCAACTTTTTCGACTTGATGGTTCTCTATCTCATTCATATATCTGCCAAAAGAATTCTTGCCTTCTTTTTTATATATGCTGACCCACTCCTCAGCAAATTGTCCTGATTGGATTTCTTCGAGAACTTCTTTCATCTTATTCTTGGAATCTTTACCAATTACGTGAGGTCCTCTTGTGAGTCCACCGTATCTTGCTGTTTCACTAACACGGTTATACATTCCGGTGATGCCATATTTGTGTATGAGATCTGTAATTAGTTTTAATTCATGGAGACACTCATAGTATGCTACTTCAGGTTGATATCCTGCTTCAACTAGAGTTTCGAATGCGCTCATTACAAGTACATAAGCACCACCACAGAGATCGACTTGTTCTCCAAACCAGTCTGTTTCTACTTCTTCTTTGAAAGTAGTTTTAATTACACCAGGCCTTGTGCTGCCAATACCTTTTGCTATGGCTAAAACCCTATCCCAAGCCTTGTTTGTATAATCCTGGTATACAGCCACTAGTGATGGTGTGCCAAAACCATCTACGTATAATTCACGAACTCTCTGTCCTGGTCCTTTTGGTGCCACCATTAAAACATCAACATTTTTTGGAGGTACAATCCACTTCCAATGAATGGCTGCGCCATGTGAAAAGCATAATGCTTTACCATCAGTTACGTAAGGCGCAATTTCTTTATTATAAGTGTCTGCTTGCTCCATATCTGGAATTAAAATATGAATTATATTGGCACTCTCAGCAGCTTTGGATACCTCCATTACTTTATGGCCATCGTTTTCTGCCATACTCCATGTTTTACCATTTTTTCTTAGTCCTACAATAACATTCATTCCAGAATCCTTCATGTTGCTGGCCTGTGCACGACCTTGGATTCCATATCCGATCACAGCTATAGTTTGATCTTTTAGTGGATCTAGACTTACCTCGTTATCGTGCCATTTCTTTGCGCTTAATACTCCTGATGCTGTTGTTGATCGTTGTTGTTGCTCTTCTCCTGTCCTTGTTGTCGTTGTTACAGTTGCTGCAGAAGAAGATGACGATGCTGCTGATGACATAGCCATTATTGAATATGTGGCGCATATATATGCGCTATCACTTCTTATGATTGTCAAAATAACAATAATAGATTCATGTTTTCTAACCTAACAAAATAGACTTTTGTCCACAACACACATAGTAATTTAATAAAAAATTCCATGTCTTCTTAAAGGTAACCGATGGTACTTTATCACAGTAGTGATTTCTATTATTGCTGCCGGATAGGATTATTGTCGTTATCATTACTAATACTATTACTATTATTATTATTACCAGGTACAATCCTATAGATGCTCCCGTTGAAATAAGACAATATGTACAAAAAGCCATCATCAGGACCAGTTTTGATATCTGTTATACCCCCAAAACCTTTTCCAAAAATTATTGTAGATACTTCAGCTTTATCATCTGCTACAAAGTCTGATAATAGTGCAGCTTCGTTATTGTCATAATCACTATTGTAGCCAAAGCTCAGGCCGGTTCTGTCCTTGTTGAGTTCAAAATAGTATAGATTACCATTGTTGATATCTCCAACAAAAATATTATTTGCATATCTGTTTCCGAGCTTTGATGATTTTAAAAATTCTATATCAGTAACCCCAATTGTAGTTAGCCAGCTAAAAGCAGGGTCTGCATAGTGAGATCCTGGAAGGATAACCAGATCTTTTGTAGTTATATTACTTCTGGAAATAGGACCCATTACCAATTGCCAACCGCTATTAAAACCTGGCTGAACCAAGTTAATCTCATCATATGCCAATTCCCCGTTTTCTGTGTCCCATAGCATTCCGGTTATCGGATCGAACGTTATTCCAAAACTGTTTCTAATACCATATGCATAATATCGGCCAACTATATTTTTGGTAGTAGAATTATTATCTGAACTTGAAATAGGATTTTTAGGAGATGGTAATCCATCATTATTTGGATCTATTCTAAATATGACAGAGGTATCATGCGGGCCTCTTCCACGCTTATAATTCTGAAGTATGCTGTCACCAGAATTAACATTTCCTATTACGGCATAAAGGTAATGATCAGGACCTATTGCTATTTTTCCCCCATTGTGATTTGGTCCTGGAAGTGCTGAAACATCCAATATCATCTTGGGACTTGAAAGCAGATGATTCTTGCTATCCCAATCGTATTTGTAAATTCTATTTCTTAATGATTCCTTCCCATTAGCTTCAGTAAAATATAGGAACACTTTCGTCGCTGTAATTGTTGTGCTTGCTATTGTTGTTGCTGTTCTTGTTGTTTTTGCTACGCCAGCATTTTTTTTGTCAGTAAGACCACTATTGCCACCACTACTATTACTTGCTTTTAATACTGCAATTCCTAATAAGCCACGCTCACTTGTATTATCTACAGGTACTGTCAATACTGGCTGTTTTTGTAGTACTCCATTTGTAATGAGATGAACTTGACCAGCCTTTTCTAAAACCAGAATGTTGCTGTCATCTACAAAAGCCATGCTCGTTGGAAAGAACAAACCATGAGCAACAAAATTTTCCACCTTCAAACTATTTTTTTCTCTTAATCCTACAAGTGATGGTTTTACTATGTCTTGCTCTTGCTGTTGGCCTGATGGTGAGGATGTGAATGAAGAAGATGATCGTAATGAAGAAGATGCATTGTTAAGATTAAACAACAAAGAATTATAATTATAAATCATAATAAGGGCTATGCTTACAATACCAACCACTAGAGGCAGAATCAAAAAAAATAACAACTTGCTTTTATTTATAACACTTGCACCTTTTCTGTCTTAATTTTCTCAGCTAGGAAGGGTGTTAACCTGAGAAATATTAATCTTAACTTTTTACAACTCGATAACAAGAAAAATATATCATCAAGCAAGGATTATCAATCGCTGGGAGTGGCATGTGAGGAGGAGAAGATTGGTTGGGGGATTTTGCTACTTCTCTCTACACAGATTGATTGATTAGTTGTCCTTGCTTGATTGCTATGGATGTCTGCTGCGTTCTTGCTGAATGCGCGTATATGTGTTCTGGTAAAAGATCATAGGTATTGTAAATCTATAAGAATTGCTCATTAAAAGTGAGCATATCAAGCTAGTGAATATAATCTTCATAGTAGACCAAGTCCGAAACAGACTCATATATCGTTGATCAACTATCCAAACTCATTAGCGAAAATCGTACATAGAGAATACCATTAGGTTAACTGAGCTCTGTATAATCAATTCAAAAACGCCCTAAATAGCGATTTTCTTTGTGCAAACTAGACATTCCACAATTACTGTGTGTGCTGCTGTGTTAGTATTGTTGATCTTATCATTATAACTACTACTGCCGCCATTATCGTCTATGACTTTGAATTTCTTTGAGCCACACTCAGGGCAAATAGGACAGGCTCTAAGACCTTTTGTCAAACTCGTCTCCTACTTCCATATTGCTAATACTATATTATTACCGCTATCACTATTACAGTCATATCGTCATCATCACCATTGTTGTGGATAGCTATCTGATCCTAGAAGCATTTCAATTCTTTTGATGCCATCTATTTCTTCAATTATAGTGTAAACTGCATTTGGAACTAAATCTTTCCAATTCTGCTGCTGTAGTTGCTGATTATTTTGCTGCTGCATAGTAGCGATTTGTTTGCGAATATTAGTCCCATTGTATTCTTCTTTTTTCAAAAATGATGGTTTTCTGATTTGAACTTCCCTTGATGCTAGCCCTATGACAAATTCGTTGCCTGTATACAAAACATGAAAAGGAGGCACCATAGACTTTAGGTGCCCAAACCATCTTGCATTATTTTCATCGTTTACAATAGGTATAATATAGCATTTTCTAAGATCAATGTGATTAGGCTCTGATGACAAGGCGGCATGTATCATTAGTACTCTCTCACCTGCAGTAAAGGGATCCTTGTAAATGTAGTTGAATTGTGCACTACCTATGGCGATTATCAATTCATCGCATTCCTTGAGAATTTGTTTTGCAAGATATAGATGTCCATTATGAAATGGCTGAAAACGCCCTACCATAAGTCCACGTGTAATAGTGGTTGCTTGTTTATTATTCGTCATCATCTTTTATTGCTTTTTTTGCTGTGGATGTTTTTGTCCTTGTTGTTGCTGTTGTTTTTCTTCTTGTTTTCCCAATTTTGCCTTTTGTAGCTGGATATCTTTTGTTTGAATTTTGCGGAATATAGGTTCTACTTTTCCAAGGATATGGCCTGGTTGGATTTTAATTTCTGATGCGGAGGCCCATTGTTGTTTATGAATACTACTGCTACTGCTACTACCGCTATTGTCGCCATTATTATTATCATCGTTGTTATTATTATCAAATCCTAGTTGAGACCAAACCTTCTCAGATGACATCGGGATAAAAGGCTCAAGCATAATCGCCAGTGACCTCACAGCATTCACAGCTATAAACAATGTGGTGTTGGCTGTTGCCTGGTTGTTCCAAGGTTGCTTTTTTTGAAAATACTGATTAAAGTGAGTTGCAAATTTCAAAATCCTTTTCAATGCTCTATCAAACTCATTTTTGTATATTAATCCACTAACCTCATCTGCAATTTTCTCTATCTCTGAGATAGAAGATCTATCATCCAAATCGTAGTCTGAGGATGTCTTTGGAACTCTGCTATCGAATGTTTTTTGTACAAAATATAGCGTGCGGTTAATGAAATTTCCAATATTTGCGATAAGCTCATTATTTATCTTTTCAAAAAAGACATCCCAATCAAAATTGACATCTGTCTGAGAATATGGTGCAATAGAAGCAATATAGAATCTCAGATAATCAGGATTGAAATCCGATGCAAAGTCTCTCAAACCAATATACCAATTTCTGCTCTTTGAAATCTTTTGGTTCTGAAGCATTAGATGACCTCTAGTTGGAATGTAATCGGGAAGTTTGTATTCTTCATTTATACCCATTCGCATTGCAGGCAAAAACAAGTAGTGATGATAAACAATGTCTTTACCTATGAAATGGTATATTTCAGAGTTATTCCAATATTTTTTACCAACGTCTATATCATAATTTTGCTGCTGTCTTTCCGCTGCTTTGTATGTTTCTGTTTCTGATTTTGAAGAAGAATTCTGGTTTTGTCGTTGTTGTTGTTTTTGGTTTTGTCTTTCTTTGTCTTGTACTTTTTCATGTTGTTCTTGGATAAGAGTATTCAATGTAGAAATATAGCACAGATGGTTATCAAACCATCCATAGAATACCTTACCTTTTGCATCAGGCATTGGAATTGGGACTCCCCACGACAGATCCCTTGTTATATCCCAGTCCTCCAAACCTTCGTCAATCCAGTTTATGACATAATTTTTTATATCTGATTGAAGATTTGCATTGCCATTCAACCATTCCTTGAGCTGCTTTGAGAAGTTTGAGAGTTTAAAGAAATAATGTTTACTGCTCTTTTTAACCGGAGGCCTACCGCAAATGGCACATTTTGGATCGAGTATTTGATCAGGAACTTTGCCACATTTCTCACATAGATCAGAGTACTGATTTTCTGCTCCGCAATTAGGACACTTACCAATGACATATCTATCAGGTAAAAATTTGTCATCGTATTGGCAGTAGAACTGAATTACGCCTTGTTCATAGATATGACCATTTTCAAAAAGCCTTTTGAATACATATTGTACAAATTCGACATTCTCTTTAGAACTCGTTTTATAGAAGAAGTCAAAAGATATTCCAAATAATTTAAAATCCTCATAGTCACGTTTATTCCATAAATCAACATACTCAGCAGGTGTTTTGTTTTCCTGTTCAGCTCTTATCAGTACAGGAGTTCCAAAATCATCAGATGCACATACATGATAGATTTTTCTTCCAGTTAATCTGCAAAATCGTGTGAAAATGTCTGCCGGCAGATAGGTAGATGCAATATGACCGATGTGTATTTCGCCATTAGCATAAGGAAGGGCACTTGTAACTACAGTACTCTTGGACTTTATCTTGTTGTTGCTATTGTTGTCATTGTTGCTATTGCCATTATTATTATTTTTATTATTTTTATAGTGGACGTTCTTGTTGTTTTGTCGTCCGCCGCTGCTGCTTCTGATAGTTACCTCGCTAGGAGTGTCCGGCATTAAAACCTTCACGTCATCGGACTAGATTTTAAGTTATCTTTGAAATGAAGATGAATCCAGGTAGCTAACAAGTATTATGATACATACTAGTGCTAGGACATGACGCAAATTTTGTGGTCGTATACGTGTGGATGTAACTACAAGTATGCACTAGATTTCCATCAATGATATAGAATTGTTGCAATACTTTGCAAGGATGAGATAGTATCTATCTACTGCCGTATTAATCCACATTTTCAGGCGTTTTATCCACATTCATACATCTCAGTGGGCATTGGCATTATAACCATCTCCTACCAATCTTCGTCAACAATATATAAAAGTTATAGTAGTATGTACCGCTTATGAGTTATAGATGCAAAGCATGTATTTACTTTAGCCAAAGGGAAAAAGTTAATGGATATCGAAGCGCATCAAGACGTTATTATTAATTCCCATAGCATTTTACAGTGCTTAGTCGTATTGATAATCTAAAGGTATTTTCTGCAGCAAAAGATGGTCTGAAAATAACCAAGCCTCTTTTAGAGAGATTGGGAATTTCAAAAGCAAAGTGCCGAAAAGCAATAGAACAGCTAAAAGATGAAGGACTGATAGAGAAGACCAAAAATGAACAAGAAGAAGATGAATTCTCTTATGTACACACAACATATGGATCCATAATTTATCAAACAAATGTTTTGGAGATGGGTAAATACACAAAATATTCAGATAAAATGCAGATGATAGATGCTATAAAACGTGCCCAAAAGTTTTCAGGAGTTATAGCAATGTTCAATGAGCAAATTATAAACAACATTGTTGATAGTGGAGGCGGCAGTCATTCTGTAGTATCTGCTTCTACTTCTAGTGCTATTGCTTCTGATCCTTCTTCTTTTTCAATTTCCAATCATGAAAATATTGAGGATAATAGTAGTATTGCCAATACAAACGCTATCCCAAAAGCTCGCATTGTTTTATCCTATGATAATACAGTCCAGTTATTAAGAGAACGTATAGAGGTTTGCAAAAATGAAATTCTGATTGCGACAAGAACTTCTCCCGAGATCATCATTAATAGGATACTGCAAAAGTCAAAAATGGGTGTTAACGTAAAAGTAGTAGCAGATACAGAATTAGTCAGGCAGTATTTTGAATCTCAGAGAGAATTTACTGCAGTCAATGATAATAATAACGATGACAACAACGACATCAATGCAACTAACACTCATGATTCAAAACGGAAAGTAAAATATAATGCGAGTAAGAAAAATAAGATTCACAATGACTATTACAGCCAGCATCAACAGGAGCGCAGAAATATTATAGCAAATCCATATTATCCTAACACAAACATACATAGACGGATTTCAGATCTTCCATTTAGTATGATAATACTAGATGGTAGTGAAGTTGGTGTAGAACTGGTCAACTCTAACAATTTAAAGGAGTTTTTTGCAGGGGTCTGGATAAAGGACGAAGAGTTTGCAATGGCAATGAAAAGCTTTTACCAAACGATATGGAACAAGGCTTCTGAAAATATACCTCCATAATAAAAACTAAAACTAAAGACGGCATAAAAAATTTATTGTTTTTTGTATCCAAGTTACCAACTACTAAAAAACATACGTAATTTAGATCTAACGACAAACGTTATCTACCTTTCAGTTAATTTCTTAGCTACACGTCGAATGTCTTTTCTGAGACATTATTTCAGAATCTTTTAATCTAGTTAGAATATTACCATTTATTTAGAAATACGTCAATACTTCCCCAAATAGAATGCCATAAAAAGAATATGGAATACATCGAACATAAGACTAATACTATTACTTCAGGTTCAATGTCGTGTTTGATTTAACATGGCTAGAGATGGGATAATCCTAAGAATGAAGTGCTAATTTATACTTATGTAATGGCAATAGCATCTGTTCTTCATCTTAAGCGCACGGTTCTTGGCATAGTTATATTATCCTAGATATTGCACATATACTAGAATTAAACAATCTATGTATAATTTTCATTATATTGGTAAATTTTGGAAAATATCGTTCTTTTGGACACTTAGAACCTTTTTAAAGGCTTTACATATTAAATAAGGTTAATTAATAGATTCATGCCAAGTCAATATATGGGCACTGACAAGGTTCATGATATTGCATCTATTTTTAAGTCTCTTTCTAATGACCATGCTTTATCTCTGTTAAGGACCATAGCCGTTGAAAGAAGGGAGCCTGACGTGCTCAGAGCAGACTTGAAGCTAACTTCAAAGCAATATTACTCAAGGATAAGCGCATTGACAAAATCCAATTTGGTGCAAAAAAAAGGTGGAATGCTTTCTCTTACCTCTTTTGGAAAGCTTGTCTATGAATCCCAAATAACAATTGAAAAAGGGCTGGAGGATTTGTCAAAACTCAAGGTAATTGATTCGCTTGGAGCTTCTAGTGGCCTCTCAAATGAAGAGCGCGACAATATTGTCAACATTCTAATACAAAACCGTGAGATTAAAACAATTCTTGAGAAAAATTGTTAATAACTAACAAACATCAATGTACTGTGGTCAAACAGATTTATCAACATCTAAAGCAACTGTTTACCATTCAATACCTCAATACAATTCAGACACATAAGACACAAACGGTCGAATATATGCTTAATACAAATACTCAATATTTAGATCAAACAGGTGATTACACGTGGAAAGTACAATTTTAATACTTTTTCAAGTCACTTCGTCTCAAATGCAATAATACCAACATTTTATTACCCCACTATCATATAATAAATTGATTCTCAAAATGACGTGGGTCAAAGTAGCCCATAAATCAGAAATTGGCGAAAAAAAAGGAAAAGAACTCAACATCAACGGTACAAGAATTGCGCTATTCCATGCTAATGGTAAATTTTATGCAATCGAGGCACTCTGCCGCCATCAAGA
>JBKOWU010000321.1:0-8707 GCA_046724555.1 Thermoproteota archaeon
GAGACAAACAGTGGATAGTAATTAATGCTCCATCTGCGTTCGGAGGAAGCCCCTTGAACTATGTGCCAATAACAGATGCTGATCGTGCTAAGGGACGTGTAATTGAAAATACCATGTTTGATATCTTAAAGCAAGATCCTATACAGCATCAGACAAAAGTCTTTGTTCAAATTGACACGGTTAACAATGGTGCAGCCACTACTATTTTCAAAGGGCACGAATATGCAAAGGAATTTCTAAGAAGTTTGATCAGGAGAGGAAGCTCGATGATTAACGATGTATATAACTACACAACACAAGATGGCCATACATTCAGAGTTGCAGTAATTGCATTCAGTCAGAGACGTCTTAATGCTTCTAAAAAACACCAGATTAGAATTATTGCTCGGCATGTGCTAGCAGACAAGATTGGAAAATTAACTGTAGACCAATTTGTTCAAGAAGTAACTATGGGCAAGATGGGAGCAGATCTTATGGCAGAGGCAAAGAAAATTGCATCGTTTAGGCACATAGGAATAAAGAAAACAAAGTTAATTTCAACACCCGAATCTAGAGCAGTTCAAGAAGCGAAGGCAATTGAAACAACTCAATCCATAGAAGAATCATCAGAGCTGCTCCAATAAGTTTTGGTTAATATTTCTTGTAATTTATTATATTCACTTGCATATGGCTGCAGTAGATGATATTAGATTTTCTTCTGCGGAAATTAATATCGTAGTTCATGCTACTGAAAATGAAAAGAAAATTTTGGACTCATTATACGACATTCTTTCAATACCAGCTGAAAAATTTACGAGCTCAGTTTCTGATGGTCATTGGGGAAATAAAATCTCGATACTTACTGCTACTGTTGACGGTCAGGTTGCTAAAGAACTTATTTTAAAAATCATATCCTTGTTAAATAGTGTTGATAGATATCACCTTTCAAACTTTTTTGATAAATATGTTGATGAGAAAGGTAATCTATACATTCGGTTGGATAAACAGAGAATCTGTAAGGGAAGGATTTCTCTTTCTGATATGGATTCTATTAGAATTCGATTCAGACCAGTCAAAAGGTATAAACCTAGCAGTAATTTACAGAATTACAGGGTGCTCTTGGCTTTAGGCGAGTAGACCTTTGCATATATTCTAGTGATTATGTAGAAATCACTAAAATGGCAAAAAATTTAGCAATCGAGGTACTAGGATTTGGGTATAATAATACCAAAATAGAAGGAGAAAATATCATTTACCGTGTTAATGTGAAACTGCATTCTTCATCAGTAATAACTGACCATCCATATCTTGTTATTTCTGAAAACATTAATGAGCTACAGTCTTCTACTCCTTCTTCTCCTATAGACCTTTTTGTTGTTAGAGACTTTCAAAGAGTTGATAATACATTGAAAAGGAAAGTAAAAAGTGGGATGGGATTGGAAGTAAACCTAGCTAATGTTCGTAAAATGACTGGATGGCAGGTTGGAAAATGGCTAAATCAAATAAGAAAATTCTATAAATTTTGTAAAACGAGCAATTGTCAATTCATTTTTTCTAGCGGTGCAAGTTCAGTTTTGGAAATGGTTTCTGGTCCTTCCCTTGATGCCATATTAAAAATTTGTGATATAGAGCCAGAATCTTACTGGCGGGAACTTGGAGATTGGATTGAGTCTAAATGTCATAGAAGGTGATTATATATGCTTAAGAGACGAGACAAATGTCGCTATCTTGCAGTATTGCATAATGGGCAGATGGATGGGATTGAAATAGTCGATCTAATTAAAAAAAGAAATTCTGAACTTTTTGGTCACATAGCGACTGAAAGATCGTCTTTACGGTTTATTCAATCTCAAATAAAAACCATTATAATAATTAGCTGTAAAATAAAAGGTCTTGATAACATATTGTCTACTATAGCCTTCACAGATCCTCCTCTTGTGACGCTCCACATATCAGGAACTTTAAAAAGATTACGCAGAGCATGTCTTAGTAAAGAATTAACTAACAAAGGTTTATAGAGCATATAAGATGCTAAGAAAAATAATACTCAAGCAAAAAATATAAAAGTCGTTTCTTAAATTTCAAAGTGTTGGTGGAAAAAAACTTTGATGTCTGCACAACAAGGTTCGAATGGTCCACAAATACCAATTGTTCTTTTAAAGGAAGGCACTACTGAAACAAAAGGAAAAGACGCAAAGAAAAACAACATTATAGCGGCAAAAACCGTAGCCGAGCTAGTGCGTTCAAGTCTTGGTCCAAGAGGTATGGACAAGATGCTGGTCAGCCCTATTGGTGATGTAACAATAACAAATGACGGGGCCGCTATTCTAAAGGAAATTGAAGTCGAGCATCCAGCAGCCAAGATGATGGTAGAAATCAGCAAAGTAACAGATAATGAAGTAGGTGACGGTACAACATCAACAGTTGTATTTGCTGGTTCTCTGCTTGAGAAAGCCGAAGAGCTTGTTGATAAGAATGTGCATCCAACTGTTATAATAGAAGGCTTTAAGAAGGCAACTACAAAGGCTATTGATATTCTCAGGGAGATTGCTGTTAAAGTAGACACACAAGACAAGAATTTCCTAAACAAAATAGCTGTAACATCAATGGCGTCTAAGATGGTATCTACAGATGCACAGTACCTATCTAAAATAGTAGTTGATTCAGTTCTATCTATTTCATATAAAACATCGGCTGACAAAGTAGACATAGATAATATAAAAGTAGAAAAGAAACCTGGTGGCTCAATAAATGATACTCAAATCATCGACGGCATAGTATTAGACAAAGAAGTTGTTCACGGTGGAATGCCAAAGAGAATACAAAATGCAAAAATTGCTTTGGTCAATTCACCTCTTGAAATTGAGAAAACAGAGTATGATGCCAAATTAAACATCACCTCACCAGAGCAAATGCAAAGATTCCTAGACGAAGAAAACAAGATGCTCAAGTCAATGGTAGACAAGATATCCTCAGTTGGAGCAAATGTCGTACTGTGTCAGAAAGGAATTGATGATGTAGCGCAGCACTACCTTGCCAAGTCTGGAATTATCGCTGTCAGAAGGATAAAAGAAAGTGATATGTCCAAGGTCTCAAAGGCTACAGGAGCTAGAATTGTAGCAAGCATAGATGAAATTACTGCACAAGATTTAGGTTCTGCCAATTTAGTGGAAGAGCGAAAAGTTGAGACAGACAAATGGGTTTTTGTAGAAGGATGCAAGAATCCAAAAGCTGTTTCTATACTTGTGCGAGGAGCGTCGCAAAGAGTAGTTGATGAAGCAGAGAGGTCGGTACATGACGCTATAATGGCTGTTAAGGATATTGTTGAATATCCTTATGCGGTAGTTGGTGGAGGTGCTTCAGAAGCTATTATCTCCCAGCAGATAAGAGAATGGTCAAATTGTTTGTCAGGTCGTTTTCAATTGGCTGTAGAGAAATTTGCAGATAGTATAGAAACTATACCTCTAGTCTTGGCAGAGAACGCTGGAATGGATATTATTGATACACAAGTACAGCTACGTGCAAAGGTTACAAATGCTGCAAAGCCAAAATATGGTATTGATGTAGTCAATTCAAAAGTTGCAGATGTAGCAGCAAAAGATATCTACGAACCTCTAGCAGTTAAAGAGCAAGTTATCAATGCAGCAACAGAAGCAGCATGTATGATACTACGAATTGACGATGTAATTGCGGCCTCTAAGCCTAAGACACCCGCAGCAAGTGCTGGAGCAGGAGCAGGCGGCATGGGTAGTCCTTATGCTGGCGACTATGATTGAGAAATACCCTGGGACCTATAACCATACATAGACTAATTTTTCAGCAATGAAATACCTACTCAATATCAAGTGATTCAAACTTCCAATTTTTTTACTAGGTGATTTGAAATTGGGCATTTGGAATAATAATCATAGTTAAAATCCGTATGGTTATACTATAAGTTCTGCAGCCAAATTTATTAATATCTTGTGGCAATACAATGCCTATATAGCGGTATCATCTGATATGCAAGTAAAAACATATCTAAGTGATAATGAGATACAAAACCAAGAACTGTTAACCTTAGATACAATCTCTCCGATATGGGCCAAGAAATTAGAAGAAAGCAAACTACTTCCTCTATTTTCTCTTAGACGATTGCAGTTGTATATTAAACTTAAACGTACATCCAAGTGTGTGGTTGGAGAAGCATATGGTTTTACTTCGTCATATGTATATAATTGTAAAGGGTGTTCCAAGATTTCTTGGAAGTTTATGTTCTACTTTATGATTCATTCATATTCAAAGTTAGAAGGGACAAAGAATGAGTTTCTAAAACATTGGGGTGAAAAGCATCATTATACCTGCTGACAGAAACATTGACTGGAATGAAGTAGTAAAGAAAGAAGCAAGGGGAATAGATGATGCTGACTTTGGAGAAGTTCAATTGACAATAGGAGATACAGTTATTACTGAGAAAGGTATCACAGATAAAAAAAGATTTTACTTGCCAAAAAGCCTTGTAGACAAATTTGATGGACATACCATATGGTTCAAAATAACAGAAGATGAAGCGTATAACACGTATAGGGATATTGAAGAAATCTTGTAAATCAAAGCATGAAAAGACATGACATACATTTAGACTTTCAAGAAATCAACGATTACTATTATTTTTGAATCGACATGCCAATCAACAATACAGTTTGTCACTGTCAAGTCAAGGTTTTGCTTCATATACTATGTTAAATGGTGTTTGTGTAGCACGTTTAAAATGCCTAAAGCCACCAGCCTTAACTACTTGTGAGATACGTTCTTCTCCTGCTTGTGCGCCTAACGCAGGACCGTTTTGACTTAATGACGCAGGTACACATATCATAGTAGAACCAGCATAGAACATACGACCTATGGGATTTAGGTTATCTTCTATGTTATCATTTGCAAATGGCTCTACTATCATTACTATTCCATCAGACTTGAGTGTTTTCAATGCATGAGCTATTGCTCCTTGTGGGTCTTGCATATCATGTAAGCAATCAAAGAATGCTATCAAGTCATATCCTTCTTCTGCTTGTTCTTGTCGTTGTTTGTCATTATTGATACTTGTATTACTATTGCCGCCTTCAGTAGTAGGAATAGGAAAATTAGTAGACGATGCGACTTCAAACTGTATTCTATCTTCACCTAAACCTTCTTCTCTTGCCTTGTTTCTTGCATATTCTATAGATGCATGATGGTTATCAAATCCATAAAACTTTGAATTAGGATAAGCCTTTGCCATAAGTATTGTAGAGGTCCCATAACCACATCCAATATCAGCAACTATTAGACCTCCTTCTTGCTTTAGCCTCTGTTCAACTTTACCATTATCAAGAGCAGGAATCCATGAGCTAACAAGATTAGCTGCATATGACGGCCTGAAGAATCTTTCTGTGCCTTCATATAGGTCTTTATCATGTTCTCCCCAAGCAATACCTTTGCCTGTCTTGAATGCTTCTAAGGTTTTTGGCTCATCTCGATAAAAGGACATCATTATTTGAAATCCGCCAGCAACGTATACAGGGCTATTTTCATTAACCAATGCTTGAGCATGTTCAAAGGGCAGAGTATATCTTTTAGAAGAAGCATCATAAGTCAAATATCCACCTGCAGCTTGATTTGCAAGCCATTCTCTTATGTAGCGTTCAGAAGTTCCAGTAAGATTGGCAAGCTCTTGCGATGTGATTGATTTTCCAAAATCAGACATGGCTTTATACAACCCAAGCTTATCTCCTATGTATACTAAAACAGAGCTTGCAGCCCCTCCAAAATCAGATAATATCTTTCCCATAAACTGCTGAAGCTTTTCATTGTCGATTGTTTGTGACGTTGAGGATGTTGAAGCTGATGAGGATGAGGATGAAGAACTCATATATTGGGCTTAAGCAAGCATGCCCAAATTTATAAACATAACTAACTTAACGAGATGTATAAGATATAAAACTCAACTAATGTTAAGAGAGCAGCAACCTAGATAGTTATCCCACAAGGAACATTTAGAATTGCAATACAAAATATGCGTAATATGATTACAATAAAACAATTTGCAAATAACTGTCCGGGTTTTGATGGTATGTCTATTGGCTTCTTTCCTGATTTACAATATTCATACCATTCATGTCTGTCTTTTAATCCAAGGCTATGGACAAACTTCCTGGCTTCTTCAAACGGTCTATATGTTCTATTATGGGTTGC
The DNA here is from genome assembly GCA_046724555.1 of Thermoproteota archaeon. Lineage (GTDB taxonomy): Archaea > Thermoproteota > Nitrososphaeria > Nitrososphaerales > Nitrososphaeraceae > JAFAQB01. The sequence goes on from JBKOWU010000321.1 coordinate 6,190, forward strand.
AATAAACTCTGTACCAAGCCAATCACTCCAGCTTATCCATTCTCTTTTGTATGCTACATCTGGCCGCGTTGGTATGTCATGACGCTTTTCACCAGACCTGCACCGGTTATACCATGTTGATTTACTCTTTAATCTAAAAAAATTATTGAGGGACTGTGATTCAATGAGTTATGAACTTTGTATTAGATATCTCAACAGATTTCTACCTAATCTTATATCTTTATCAAGGTGTAGGAAGCTCTTCTCACGTATCAGCAAAATATAAGGTGTCATGACTTTCAACTCTTTGATTTGCAAATTCTGATACACAATAATCGCATCTGAAGCCTTCAATTTTCCTACTTCCAGTGTCTTCTTTCTTGCCTGTCAATTGCAAATTTCCTTTACCGCATTTATTACATGAGTCTCCAATCTTCCATCTCCAGCGTTTATGCTCTAAAGGTTCCAAGTCTTGCTGAATTTGTTGTATAATAATCAGCAGCAGTTTTTACAAGTCAAAAATATATTTTATTACCACTAAAATAAACGATTTCAGATAACAGAATCTAGAATGGTATGTGTAGCGACATGTGTGACCTCACTACCAACACTATAGCAGGTGATAACGAATCTAAAAGAATATCCTGTCTAGTTGACACAAAATACTATGATGAACTGATAACAAATAAACACCTTCAAGCAAGAGAAGAACATGAGCGCAGTATACAGAGCCTGCAGCAACAACAAAAAATACAAGAAAAAGGACTGTATAATCAAAAAAGGAAGAAGAGAATACTTCTAGTTGACGACGAACCTGACCATTGTATGGTTTACCAAATTGTATTGGAAGATGCTGGCTATTAATGCATCTCATATACAGATTCAGTTAAAGCTTTGCAAGAATTCAGACCCAGCTACTATGATTTAGTCATGCTTGACATTAAAATGCCTAAATTAGATGGTTTTGCGCTTTGTGAAAAGATAAGAGAACTTGATAAAAACATACAGATAATTTTTGTAACAGCTTCAGAAATGTATTATGAGAACTTTAGAAAGCAGTACTATCCAGAGATAGGTATTGACGCAAATATCAACTGTCTTCAAAAACCAATTACAAATGAAGAGCTAATAAAAATAGTAAATATGACAATAGCTACAAAATATGCAAAGTAATTTACGCATTAGCCTTTTTCTTAAACTTTGAACCGCACCTAGGACATGCTACGTCTTTGTGTTTTGCTCCGCAATTAACACAGTAGTAATAATAATTATTGTGGCTTACAGACTGATAATTATTCTTCCAAAACCTAGAGGATATGATTGATGATATCGACTCAAAAATTCCGAAGTTATTGCTATTCTTTCTGTTTCTTTTTGTGTACAAGAGACCAACTAAAATTAATATGCCTATGATTACTGCTAGAAATAAAATGATTGGTAACATAAACACAAAGAGGATTCCTATTCCAACTGCTATCCCGGTCCATTTAAGCAGTCTTTTGGCTGAGTTCTTATTATCGTTGTATTTTTGAATCACCTGCCGTATTCTAGCCTTTATCACTATATCGCTAAAGATGCATTATATTTGGTCAGATATGTAGCTATTGTTTAATATAGTAAGAAAAACTACAAAATAAGCTACACGAAATTTCTCTATGTGAATTCAAAATTGATATGGTTGCTATTTCCTTTCAAATTCCTACATTCTTGCTGTTAAAGCCATGACTTGGTCCGATAGCTGTGCTATAGCATCATCTTTCATTTTGTCACGATATCTCAATGATTGCTCTGAAGATAGCAATCCATGTTATATTAGGTATGTATTAAGAAAGAAGTATATATACATCTCCCAACATTTAGGATAAACATTTGCTACAAACAGATTATTCGACAATCAACTTATTATTACAATGATGAATTCTAATTAACAATATCCAAAGCTCCTATGCACACATATGTATTGTACACTATCTTATGATATGACTTGATTATTATGAGCTAGCACCGTCTCTTTCATTTTAGCCTTCATGACCTTTATCTTATTTTGCAAAGATAATTTAGAGCCAAATGTTGCAATGGTGTAAATGATAGCTAGTACTGCTGTTGCCATAAACAAATCCATCATGGAGATGCCACCATACATGATAGTCAGATAATAGGCTTCTTTTCATATAAAGATTAATGATACTGTTTTACATTTATTTCAAACACAACGACGCAATCATTTCTGGTAGGAATATTCATCTTTCTGTAATACTGCTTGCTTACCTTTATTTTTTCAGAAATTTACTTTTGTGTCTTCTGTAATTGCTGTAATACTGCTTGCCTACCTTTTGGAAATAATTCTCTTTTCAATACATTCCACTCTATAGATATTCTTCCTGGACCTGTCAGCAAAAGGCTAATTGATATTGCCATCAATAACAAATCTACTTCGTATCCGCCAACAAAGCCTCTTGATAGTTTGGCAGTAATTGTAGAGCCAATCATTTCTATTATAAACATAATAGAAGCTATCCTAGTTAACACTCCAACAAGC
>JBKOWU010000385.1:0-2263 GCA_046724555.1 Thermoproteota archaeon
ATTATAGGAGTTTTGAATGTCTCTGAGCTCACTTTCGATCAGGTGATAAAAATACTCAAAGTCTCAGTAGCAATAGGTATTGTGCATCTGCTATTAGCTTTCTTTCTCAGATTACGAAAGAATATCCTAGATGGCAATAAACTCTTTGTACTTACTCATGATATTCCTACCATAATACAATTTCTAGCCGTAGTTGCACTGATACTTGCTGCCATTGGATCAGGTTATGATATAATAGGAATGTTTGGTGTTACAGGAGAGATTCATAATGAACCTGTTCCATGGCTCACATTCATATTTGGTGACTGGGTTACAGTTGATTTAGTAGCAAAAGCAATGCCACCGGTAATTTTTGCCACTATAGGAGTAATGATCTATGGTGGAATGAAGGAGCAAAAATTAGCTGCTAAACACGGTCATGGCGGAGATGAAGGTGGAGGGTTTATGGGAATTGTTATAGAAGTTATCCTTGTGAGAATTATTGAAGTTCTTTCCAATGTAATTAGTTATACTAGACTTGGAATTATGCTTCTAGTACATGCCGCACTGCTTGTTACTGTAAATCAGTCATTTGCCCATGGCGGTGGTCTTGCAGTATTAATCGGAGGTAATATCGGAGTAATGCTTATAGAAGGGTTGATAGTATACATTCAGACCATTAGATTGCATCTATATGAATGGTTTCCAAAATGGTATGTTGGAGAAGGCATAGAATTCAAAAAACTTGTGCCAAAAATGCTCTATTCCAATCTTATTTGGAAAGATAACCGGATTCAAGGTAAAAGTATTCCTGAGCCAACACTGAAAGAAAGTAAAAAAATAAGAAATAAAATTTCATAATAGATCACAATACAAATTCTTAAATTATCAATGTACCAACTAATGGCATGCTTGGAACGCAGGGTGTTTCTCGAGAAAAAAAAGAAGTTGTGATGAATCTTTATTTATCTGGCATAGGAGAAGAATTTATTGCGATGCAACTTGATTTAGAGATTCCAATCGTAATAAATATTTTAAAAGAATTAAATGTCTATAAAGGAACACACGAAGAATAGCAGTAGTATCAGGCAAAGAGACTACCAACCAAGATGCAACGATGTAAAGTGAATTTTGTTATTGCAAAAATAAAATAAAATAAAAACAATAATAAAAATAATGAAAAATAAAAATATCACTCTGGCCTAACGAGCCTAGAAACTATAGTTTCAGTAGGGACTTTTTGCTCTATACCAGAGGCTATGGCAGACAAGTTTCTGACCTCCACTATCATGAGCTTTAAAGCAGCAAGCATAATTCCTACGCTGAACATGGTCCTAAACGAACCTATAACCCTCTTTAATCCTATAGCTTCAAAACCTGACTCTAATTGCATTATGGCATCTATATCATTAGCAGCTCCTTGAGGTATTATCCCATCATATACAGTATTAGATAATTCTCCAATTGCATCAGAGATCTTCTCTGCATTAATCATTTTTTGCAATGTATCCTTTGTAACTTTTGATGTAGTAGTTACTATCAATTCATTAATGTCATTTGTACTAAGGTTCCAGAACTTGCCTCTGAGAATTGCAAGGACATTATATGAATCAATATCAGTTGACACAACCTTCTTAACATCTGGAGATTGAGATTCAGCATTCATTGCCCTGCCTAATTCATGATAAAAAACATGATCGAGGTAGATATCAAATATTCTTAGATCGCCTTTTTCCTTGTAAATTGTTGCCGCTTTTGTTGCATCTTCACCAAATTCACTACCAGAAACAGCAGCAACTGCCTCTTCTAGATTTTTTGCTACGAGCGATTTTACAATTATATCTCGTCTACCTACTAGCTCTTCAGCCCTTAGATTTACCTTTGGGAGCAATTCTTCATATGATTTTCCCAATGCTTTACCTTTTAATACTATCTTTAGATTCCAAGTAATATATTTGGTAAAATAAGCATTAAGTATTCCGGAGCCGCCTGTGACATTAACCATCTTTGCGTGTGCATTTACTAGGTATTCTCTTAGTGCTCCCTCTATTTTTTCAGCATTATAAGGCTTTGTTAGTTTTGCAAATGCATCAAGATAAACCGTGTTCTTTAATCTTGTAACTAACTCTTCCATGTCGCGAGATTCTGCAAGTGTTTGTAGTTCGCTCTTGGTAAGCATCCTCCCTCTCAGACCGTGAGAAAGCACAGTACCGAAAATTTTGCTAGGCATACTAATCTTGCTCATATCTAACTGTATAACACTCCAAGCATATACTTCAACTCT
>JBKOWU010000357.1:0-9543 GCA_046724555.1 Thermoproteota archaeon
CCGGAGAATATAATCAGAGCTATTCGAGTTCAGATGCGGTATATACGCTATTCTCAAGCTGCACATGTATTAATTGTACGCGCGGGTTTGTTTACATTATGTAGTAGTGCGTTATTATCTCTCCTGCCACTATTAGCTAAACGCGAATTAGGACTTGATTCCACTGGATTTGGACTGCTACTAGGATCTTTTGGTATGGGCGCAATAGTCTGTGGAATTGTAATTTTGCCAAGGTTACGGCCTAAAGCATCGGTAGAATCTCTTATTACAGGTTCTATAGCGTTACTTGCAATTGTAACATTTACAATGGGATATGTGCAAGATTTTGTATTTCTTTGCATAGTGATGGGGGTAGGAGGAGCAGCTTACATCACGATATTATCAAAATTTTACACAATTGGAATAAAATCTGCACCAAAATGGATAGGAGCTAGAGTATTAGCAGTATATCTGCTTGTACTAAATGGCGGCTTGGCAGTTGGAAGTGTAATATGGGGTACAGTAGCTAACGTATTTGGTATCCCAATCACGCTGTTAGTAGCTTCATTAGCATTAGGCGCGACCGTTATTGCCAGGAGACGTTATAGCAGTACTTTGTTAGATGACCTTGATTTTAGACCAGCAAGCGATCATTGGTCGCTTCCTCCTCAGTCCTCAGTTGATCCTTCACAAAATGAAAATCGAGCTCTAATAACAATCGAATACAACAAGATTGATCCCAAATTATCTGATGAGTTTGAGCAGAGTGTACATGAATTAGGACGTCTTCTTAAAAGTGAAGGAATGGCATACTGGGAATTATTTCAAGACCCATCAGATATCGGTCACTACATAGAAATCAGGCTCGCTGATACCTGGACGGACCATATCCGTCAGCATGAGTATGTTACCAAGAATGTTCAAGTTATGGAAGATAGGATCCGTGCACTTATCAAGAATTGTCCTCAACCAATAATATCACATTACATAGGAAAATCTCATCTCAAATAGCTTTTAAGCAGGAAGACCGTGACCTATGTTAATTAATTTTTCGGTAAGACTATAACACTACAGCAGCAGAGACTACATCTTTGACAGAGTATCAGCAATAGTCGCAGTAAATACATATAGAAATAGATTGGCTATATGTATATTTTTAGTGTATAATAGTGTGTTCTTCCTACTTTCACAAAGCATATCATGCGTGAATGTGAATAACCATTCTTTTTCATGAAGGAAAATATGAATAATTTGAGCACATCAGTGAATAGTGTAGAATAGCTTAGATCAAAAGTTATTGAGTTAAGAGCCAGAGGACTAAGCCATGGAGAGATAGCATACCAATTACAGGTATCATGTTAGTTCTGATGTCCAATACCTGCGTGAGCAGGCTAAAGTATCCATTCGAGAATATGTTACTGAGCATTTGCCAGAACAATATAAGGTGTGTCTTACTGCGTTGGATGCTATAATCAAGCGTGCATTCGATATACTTGAGACATCGCCTGATAATAGAGAAAAGCTGCAAGCAATGGAACTATTCAAGAATACCAATCTAGTCAAACTGGAATTGCTGTCCAATGCCACTACAATAGACAGCGCCTTGAACTATATCAGATTAAGGAACAATAGAAGAGACTGCATTTGGACTCGGCTAGCGATGCCAACGATAATGATGACCAACTAACCAAAGAAGCATGTGGTAGACAAACAGTATTCTAGGCCTGTGCATATAATGTGCATCATGTTAGAAGAAGAAGCCGAGGGCTCACCTTGGCTGACGACAACAGACATAGAACGAGTGTCCCAAGAGTTACACTATCTTGAACAATTCGATCAAGCAACCAATGAATACAGAGATATAAGATGGATGTACTTTAGACGAGAAGTTCTAAATAAATATAGAAATAATGACCTCTGCGAGATAGGCGATGAATACATCAGTTTCTTACGTCACGATAAGAAGACGGTAGCATCAACTGTGAACTTTGTCAATAGAAACTTTGCCAACATAAATGGTATTGTTTTGATGCTGCAAGCACAAGAATACATCAATGTCCCACCAACAGAAAGATCGCATTGGGAGCAGTACGAAATACCAGAAAGCCAAATACAATTCAAGTAAATCAAATTTGATGTCATATCGACAATAACGGCGATTATAAGACCTCTATGATATCTTTGGATCTGTCATATCATACCAGCACGATATACAGCAGTCACAGCAATCATTATAGATTTGAACTTCGTTCTTTTTGCATTTGTCACATAATAAGGTCGTTTTCATGTTAGTAGATAAAACCCACTGCAACAGCTCAAAATACGCATAAAAACCTTGAACTAAAATCTAAATTACCTTGAGTGTAATTTCTGTGTACATATAACTATAGTATAGTCCGCTAACGATTGTACTTTTCAACTACCATAATCATATGAGACAATTAGTACAACAGGAAAAGAATGGTCAAATGGAAATGCTCTTGTGGCAAAATATGTATAGGTAAACGGCCTCTTTATCATCATATCGACAAAAGCCATAGAACAGAAGTTCTAAAAAACTTCTACGGGATATTAAAACAAATCGATGCCATTACTGCGATAACAAACCTATCATTCAATCGTCAATACGTGGACATGCAGAAGACACCATATGAAAAGCGGCATACAAGACTTCATTACATTCCAGTGCGTACGCATTAGAGAAATTTGGTTCCATTTAAGTCAACGTCTTATTATTTACGCAAGCAGAAAATATACACACTTTGGTGATGCATTTTAGTCTATTCTGATTTGATTGTAGTGTGATTAGGATACAATCAGCTTAAGATTTACTGGACGGAGCTGCCATTACATGGACTTTTAGCTCCTATTTGACACTCATTTGGGGAACAGGAAATATCTGCATGCTGCAGATATAATATAATGAAACACTAAGCAGGGATCGAGTATACTACAGAATACGTTAAATGTCTCATATTGTCCATCTCCAGAATGGAGGAGTTCAGGGAAAATAATGCCTAGCACAACAAGAGTATGTAGACATTGCCAAATGGTAGTAAAATCCTCGTCGATAATGTTACAGAAGAATCATACTATAACATAACTATTCCCGAACCCGATTATAACACAGGAATCTAGATTGTCATATAGATGCCATTACTGCAATTATGGTACAGACAATAAAGACGACTATCAACGTCATACAATCGGCACGCACGGCTTACGACATCCTTGTTATCCTAGCAGCGCCGACATTGAGAAGCTAAAGCTAAAGCCGCAGGGTAAGGTGTGGGAGATTTAATTTAATTTAGTTTAACAGCGCCATAAGATGAGGAGTGGATATCCACTCCTCCAAAGAAATAACACCTTAGAAATATTACGCCAACACAATAGTAAGAGTACATTCATTTCTATTACCCAAGCCTGCCGGACTAGGTGACAATGATGGACCGGAATTAGGGAGGGTTTAAGACATTACTCCAGCCAAATCACTTTATGTTGTCATGTTATTGTTGTATGCTTGAGTTTTTTGGTCTTGTAATTGTCAGGATGTGTTAGTATATTAATTGTATTTTCTTCTAAAAAGTCAGAATAACAACCAATAATACCATGATGATACATTCCCAAGTCATAGTATAAAGTTGACATATCATCACGATGATGACGATACTTCATTTTTTGATAAGTTTGACCTATTACATAAGTCAGTATATTCCGATGATGATAAAAAAGTAGGATTTGTAAAAAAAGTTTTCCCAGATAATATAATTATACAAAGTGAATTTACTTGGCTCAGAAAATATATTGTTTCCAAGTCCTTAATCGCATCCGTAAGTAAAAAAGATATCAAACTGAAAATAACTGCCTACGAGGTACGCCATAGATACTCTTATCCAAAGATGAAAAATCTTCTCATACCTTTAAAAACTATCGCAAAAGCATCTGGTACTACTACTGTAGCCACAAAAGTAAAAAGAATATTTCCTGAAATATATGAAAGTATACAATATAGCAGGTGGCAAAGAAATCAGCTAGCTGCAGTTATTGCTTTTATCTCAGGAATTATCTTTTTGATTTCTGGCTATAAGGTGGATGTAACATTTTATTATTTAATTCAAAAAGAGGTATTGTCTAATCTTCCGAGCAATCTTTGGCCACCGGTTATAGTTTCAATAGGGATTCTAGTAGTTATCAGCCAGTTAGGAGGAATTACAGTACTTATAGGTGCGGCCTTGTTTGCAGCAAATAGAGTTAACCTTGGAAAGCTTTGGATTGGAATTGGTACAGGTCAAGGGTTATTCATGATAGCTTTGCGAATCATATATGATATATGGTCTGGAAGGATAGATCTTGCAAATAACTATGTTCTGTGGTTGATGTCGTCCGCGGCAGGTCTAGCAATTTTGTTTTCGGTTGTTGCAAGGAGTGTATCAAAAGGGGAAAGTGAAAATACATTTATTAGAATAATTAAATTTATTTTTAGAAATAGGAGAACAAACAGCTAATATTGTATTGCAAAGGTAAGCCGGAAAGCCTTCTGTCAAGCCAACTACCAATAATCCTAAGAATGTCTATCTATGCTTGAGGAATCAAGTTACATGGCCACACCAAAAGCAACCTCAAACAATAAACAAGCAGAAAAAATAATTGACTACAGGGGCATAAGTATATACCGCATTCAAAATAATAAAATGGTAGAAACCTGGCATATGGTTGATGGATTGCCATCAAGAGGTTTCTGACTGAGTGAACGTAATCACAGAATAAAATCAATGAAATTGAAACACTACTAAGTAAAATATAGTCTGGCACTTAGATTTGTGCCGCACCACCATCTACGAACAATTCGATTCCAGTGACATAGCTGCTATCATCAAATTGTCATTGCAAAATGATACTTGAACAGGAACCTGGAAAAATTGCTATCAATTCTGACAAGTTTGATAAACTAATAACAGCTTTGGGAACAGCAGTAGATAATGATGGAACATTAGATAAAGAATCAACATCTTATAACGACATATTTGATGCATTTAGATTAGCTTTGAAGTTCTATCACTTTGTAGAGAGAACTGACTGAGGCATAAAAAACCAAACAACCGTATTAATGAAGCAGTATATTGCATCATTTTTTATCTATCACTTTATACTATTTCCACTCATATCCAGTTGCCTTGAATTTTTGGGAGAAGATTGAGCCGGCTACCTCGAGTGCTATAATTAAATTATTCATCCAAGATAATTTTTGTGAATTCGTAAATCCTGACATTATGTTCAGTCCTTTGATGTTACCCCCTTCAACTATCTTGCTCTTTTCATGCGCCCACCACATGAACTGGTCGCCATCTTCGGCTGTCATCAATGACCCGTGCCAGGTGGCGTCAATTATACCATGGGGATATTTAGTCATTATGCCTGAGCCAAGATTTTGGCCGCTTGGAAATCTGCCTTCGCCTCTAATTTCTGAGGTAAAGCTAATTTCTGTTGTTACTCCCTCGACTGGATGAACTCTTGTTATTTTAAGCCCTGTTGTATTGCCACTCTCTTCAAAGAGTTTTTCTCCCAACGCCATACTATGGGAGCATCTGACAAGCTTATATTAAGATGTCTGATTTTCATTGGAATATGTGGAGAAGATTTATTTCAAAAACTCAAAGGCGATTATACATTCAAAAAGGACTGAAATAACAGGTTTTTGAGTCGACCTTCTTATTATGACGAATTGCTCTTAACCCTATCGTGCATATGTCTTTCACTCCAGTGTTGTGTAAATTCCTGTGTTGTCTGATCAAACCTTGCAGATGAATGAAAATAAAAATAAAGAGAAAAATTGTCTGCAAATCTTTCGCACTCATCACAATTGTAAAGCGGAGAGAATCCATGAGCCTCTCCTACAATACATTCAGAGTTAGAGGTAACTTTGGACCACAGACGAAACCATGTTGTTGAAAGAGGAGTAGGTAGATGTAGTGATGAATGCTTGCTTAATTTATCAAGGCGATTAGACCAGATAGGGCAAATATCCCTTAGGGATATATAGTCACTGCTTCTAATTTTTTCTTCCTCTGAGATTGCAACGTTGCTGTTCATCTTCATTTGATGACCTCAACTGAAATATGGCTAATACATAAAAAATACTTTACTACTAAACGTGACAGTCAAACATTTTACAACTAGACAAGACAATCAAACACATGTAACCTTAAATTATACTATACATATGACAGCTAATAATCCACTTGACCGCGGAATTAGCCCTTATTGTATATGGAACAATAGCAGTTGCACTATCTTTTGATTTTATAAATGGTTTTCATGACTCTGCTAATTCTATTGCAACCATAATAGGAACAAGAGTCCTAAGACCCTTACATGCTGTGGGTATTGCAGCATTAGGGAATATGGCTGGTCCATTTATTTTTGGAACATCCGTAGCAGCAACCGTTGGCAAAGGCATTATTCAACCAGAATTTTCTACTGTGTCTGTTATTCTTGCAGGATTAATTGGAGCCATTATTTGGGATATAATCACTTGGTATTTTGGACTTCCTTCTTCAAGTAGTCATGCATTGATTGGTGGTTTGGTTGGGTCTGCATTAATAGCAGGTGGAATAAATGCAATAGTGCAATCCGGCGTAGAAAAGGTTTTAATATTTATGGTTGTGTCGCCTATACTTGGTTTTACCGCAGCCTATGGATTTTCAATGATATTATTATATACACTGAAAAATAGACATCCAGCGAAAGTAAATCGAGTCTTTGGCAGGCTGCAGATACTGTCGTCTACGTTTTATTCGGTTACCCATGGTTCCAATGATGGTCAGAAGACCATGGGAGTAATTACTGCATTATTGATAGCAGGAGGTTTTCTGGACTCAAAATCTTTTGTCGTTCCTATTCCTGTCATCCTCATTGCAGCTACAGCTATCGCATTAGGGACTTTCTTTGGCGGATGGAGAATAGTAAAAACCATGGCTTTTAAATTGACTAACTTGAGACCCTATCAGGGATTTTGTGCAGAGACTGGTGGTGGAGTAATTTTGACAGCAATGGCTTGGTTTGGTATACCTGTTAGCACTACACACTCCATATCCGGTGCGATAATGGGTGCAGGTGCGACCAAGAGGTTTTCTGCAGTTAGATGGGGACTTGGGAAGCGTATAGTTTATGCATGGATAATAACAATTCCAGCGGCTGCAGCTATTGCAGCTCTATCCCTTATCATCATAAGAACGATAACAGGATAGTTGACAGTAGTGCCTTTGCTGCCACACATTATAGAGTAAATTAATCTAGACTTTTGTCTTCTATTTTCTCAATCATCTTTTTATGTAAACCAAATGCAATAATTGCAGTCCCTACAAATGTAGCAGGCAATAAACCCACAGATCCGTAAACATACCTGACAATGACGAAGGTGCTAGCGAGATTATTAATTTTTTATAGCTTTGATTACGAGAGTAGAAATATTTCTTTTTTCATTAGCTGCTTGATCGTCAATGTATGCTTTTTCTTCTAACACCTCTACACTTTTGAATCCGGCCTTTCTGATACCGTCTAGATATTTTTTCTTCGTTAATGCACCATCAATACAGCTACACCATTTTTCTGGATTAACTGCATTGTTGTCTATTTCTCTATCAGTAACCAAGTCTGAAATCATCATCCTACCGCCGTCATCCTTCAATATCCTGTAAATCTCTTTGAACGTGGCTGTTTTATCAGCATGCATTTCATTTCAATTACAAACTTCAAATATCGATATTGGTAAGCTAGTTTAGTCAACCATTTTCTTACTATGCAAGCAATTGTTTACAGAGGGACAAAATTAAAGTTTGGACGACCATAAGTTATTGTTTTGATCCATATTGTTGCTAAGTTTTCAAAGTCTTTTTTATAATCTTCATTATGTCATCATGAACTTGTTCTTTAGTTTTTTCACCATTAACTATTTTCCATTTGAATTTCCTTGCAAGTTTATGATAGTTCTTATTTACTTCCAACAGCAATATTTGATTCATTTCAAATGAATCACGACGTTCAGGTACTGCACGTTGAAATGAGATATTTGGACTAACATCAAGTAATACGACTAAATCTTCTTTTGGCAATCCCTTGTCTAAATTCCTCAACCAGTTAATATTAAGACCATTGGATATGCCATAAACAAGATTTGAGTGATAGTATCGATTCAATATCACTATTGTACCATTATCTATCATGCTTTCTATCTCTCTCTTCTTTTCCCATCTGTTGGCCGAAAGAAGCATGTGTTTTAGTTCATTAGGGTAATCTCGCTTTCCATCCAAAAATGCCCTGATCTCCGCTCCAATCGGAGTTGTATAATCGGGCAAATCAATTACTACGCAAATTTTACCTAGAACTTTTAGAGCATCAAGGAGTAGCCGTGACTGAGTCCTCTTGCCTGCCTTATCCGTGCCTTCGATGACTATGACCTTACCTTTATTCACTATATACAGCTGCGAATAGGCAACAATAAAAAGATGCTGAAATATTTTATGTATATCATTATATATAATTAACATGTTGACAATTCAAGATTTTCGAACTGTTGAGAAAAATTAAAAAACGTTGGTCAGCGTCTAAAAGTCCAATACGAGAGATATCTCAAGATCTAATACTAATAATTGCAAACCATCTGCTCAATGTACCTTAATTCACTTTAATTCAATCCAGAAATTCTAAAAGTAAGAGAGAAACGCATCTGCTAAGTTGCGTTAGAAAATAAAATACAAATATTTTGCCATAACAACCATTGATTAGTTCTTACTCATATTTAATTTGTTATTCTTTATACTAGAAGCGACATACTGATTGATATCTTTTTCAAAAGATACAAAAGGCCTTTCCTTCTTTGCAATAAACCCAATTACTGCTGGTTCAAAGCCATGTTTTCTTAAATCTCCTGTAATGGAATTTGCTAAATCGTTTTGGGCAACTATTAAATGACACCCATTCGATGATGCGGTAGCGTTATCGATTAAAAACTCTCCGGTTGTATATTTCGCAATTTCCTCATGCTTCATTGGAAGCTCGTTAATTACGATATAAGAGTTTGTCAGCTCTGCAAGTTTTTCTATTGCAAAAATGCCATCTGTTGTAATAGGGCAGACAGCAGCAATGTGTGCATATTTATCAAAGATGGCGCCAAAATCAGGACAATATCTTGAAATTATTTTACCTAATGAAAAATTAGGCTCAGTCAGAGTCTTTACAAATTTATCTTTTGCAGACAGAAGTACATTTAGCGGGATCTGGTTTTGTTCGATCTTCTCTATATTCGTGGGATCAATTTTTGTTAGCATATAGAGGTTGAAGGCTGGAACTGCTCCAAATTTATCCGAAGCAATAACTTGCATTCCTTGCTCGACTTGATCATATCTAATGGGTAATTCTTTGAGGGTATTTGCCAACGCAGTAGCGCCAAAGAAGAGTTTCCCAATTTTAAGCGAGCTATAGTCTTCCATGGCCAGATTATATCGTGAGGTAAATGCATCAAGATTATTTCTTATCATATCTAGCAGTTCATCATTTGGAGCATCA
>JBKOWU010000378.1:0-4554 GCA_046724555.1 Thermoproteota archaeon
TCTTTCTCCACTTCCTACATCCTTTATATCTAAAATTTTGGCAGGTTTGATTGCAAACATTCTGGTTTCGAGATATTGTCTTGATTCATTCACTTCGTCCACTTTATTTGCTGATAATATGACACCATCAACTCCTAATTCTAACACTCCGAATAGAGTCCTTACCTCATTTGTATTATTAGCGGTTGCATATACCTTAGTTCTGAAGCCGTGAAGCTTAGCAATAATATTTTCTAGAGGGATAATCTTCCAGTCAGACGTTTCTACCACAACTATATGTGATCCTTCTTCAGCCGCTTGTACAATTTCGTCAATGTCTTCATTGCGTAAGACCTTCTTGTAATATGCCAATAGTTTGCCGGATGTTATGTTTTTCTCTAATTCATCTATTGTCCTACAAATAGTTATATCAGCATCTTGGGATTCATGAATGGTTTTGAAGTTCCTGTTGGACAACAATTTTGGGTCTATATTTAGAAATGTGATGTGCTTCAATCTAGCCAAGAACTTGTCCAAATTTGGCCCTGAAACCGTTGGCCTAATTATTAGGTCTTTACTTAATTCTGTCAAGCTCAGTTAATGCCTCTTTTGTAGTCTCTCCGTCTAAAATGATACTTTTTAATGCATGTACAACTGCAGGAGGATTTTTATGCTGGAAAATATTGCGACCAAACGTAACGCCTATTGCACCTGCCTCCATTGCTCCAAAACACATTTCAATGATTTCTTTATCCGTGTTAGCCTTTGGTCCTCCTGCTATTACTATAGGCACAGGACAACTTTTTATAACTCTTTTAAATGAACTGATGTCTCCGGTATATACCGATTTGATTATATCAGCTCCTGCCTCAGCGCCTATTCTTGCAGTATGAGCCACAATTTCTGGGTCATATTGATTCTTGATGTTTTCACCACGTGGATACATCATTGCCACCAAGGGTATACTCCATTCATTACATTTATCAGAAATCAAGCCCAGTTTATACAACATTTCTGGTTCTTCTTTTGCTCCAATATTAATATGAACTGAAACTGCATCTGCACCGAGTCTTATGGCATCTTCAACGCTACCCAGCAACATTTTTCTATTTGGAGCAGGGCCAAGAGAAGTACTTCCAGAAAGATGAGCTATCAGCCCAATATTTAGTGACCTTGGGAGCGATTTTATAATACCTTTGTTAACAAGAATGCAGGTAAGACCTGCATTTTGGCATTTGTATATAACAGTATGAATATCTTCTAGGCCTTGAATGGGACCATTGCTGATGCCGTGATCCATAGGAATGCAGAGCATCTTTCCGTTCTTTAAAATTCTGTTAAGTCGAATGTCTCTGCCAAGGACCATATATAACAGAGCATTTTGCAAACCTACTTAAAAGTGATATGTTTCGATAAATATTGCAAGAATCCATTATAGGTCAGTATTCATATCTTGATAGGTCTGGATGAGACATTCGGTTTGAAGAAAGCTAGTTAACATATAGACATCATATTAAAGAGTTATACCATTATTTACCCGTTTAAACTGGTGGGATACACATGATCTGTGACTACGTCTCACGGTTGTATAGAATACTGTATTTTCTTTTAAACTGAACTTTACTAATTTGTTTTGTTATCGCTTACTCCTCACTAACGGCGAACTCAATTTTCTGATAGAAAATATTGCAAGCCAATCATTTATTCCATCAAAACCAAATAGTCGTATTATCCAAGTTTAGCTGCGTATATCCTATTTTCTCTTTTGTATTTTTGATTTCATTATACGATAGCTAGAAAAATCAAGTGAACAAACATTCCAATTGAATACACATAATAAATCTTAGCATGAATTTTCTTAAACATATGCATTACCAATCAATAAAAGTATTTTTTGATTTTGAGGATCCAAATATACACAATCATTTTTCAGCTTTTACTAATCTTACAAATGGGAGGCATTTCTTGCTTGTGTTTATTATTTTCGACAAGAGCCTTTATCTTCTGAGGATATTTTAGATTCAACTTCGATTTGTAAAATGAATTGGCATCTAGTTCTCTCAGTATATGATCTATCTCTTCGTAAGATAATCCAATCTCGCCTTCTGCAGTTTGTGATCTCCACAATCTGGGACTACTTTTCTTTTTTAATATAACAGAAGGGATTTTTAGATACCTCGCTAGCTCTCTTACATCTGTCTTGTATAGGTCAGCCAAAGGAAAAATATCAGCAGCGCCATCACCATATTTGGTATAATATCCTAATCTTAGCTCACTTTTGTCAGTTGTCCCGAGAACAAGTCTATGCATTACTGCAGCATAATAGTAAAGGGTACTCATTCTGAGACGAGAAGCGAGGTTGCCTTGTGCTACTTTGTTCCTTGGCGACTTTCCTATGAATGATTTTTTAATGGTTCCTATCTCGATTGTCCTGTGTCTTACTCTTAGAGATCTTGCGAGACGTTGGGCATCGTAGATATCACTTTTTGGAGTGATGTTTGAATCCGGCAAGATCAGTGCAAATACACATTTAGGCCCGAGAGCTTGCACAGCAAGAGTAGCTGCTACTGAAGAATCTAGTCCTCCGCTTAGCCCAACAACAACTCCCTTATAATTTCGTTTATGTGTCTCCCTAGATATAAAATGTGTCACAGTTTTTATAACTTTTTGTGGTTCCACACTTAGAATAGAATTGAAATAATATTTATTGCTATTATAAAAAACATTTCAAACGTCCATGCAAAATGTTAGAGAGAGATATGAAAGTTTTTACTGAGGAACACTTTGTTCATAATATGAATCAAAATGTGGTTAATCAATATTAGATATTCATCCTCTTAACGGCAAAACGAATTCCTTATTTATGATTTGGCGATATGTATCTACTTGCTGGGGCTAGTCAAACATAGAGTACTATTGCCTAGGACCTGTGAAGGTAATAAATTCTGCAATTAACTTTATTACAAAGGCAATTCCTCCCACTGCGCCCATACCGAGAAGCACCAAACGCAAATGTGTTGTATAATCATCCTTGCTTGTCTTCTTAGCTAGTTTTAATGTCTGGAACATTTCAAGAACCTTCCTTTCAATGAAAGACAAAGAATTCATTCAAACATCTCCTTATCGGATATTTGAACTTACCTTTTTTTAACTCATGTTTTTGAGTATACCATCCTTTTACTCGAAACACTAGTCAAAATCATGGCTTGAATTTATTATATAGGATATATCCATATTGCAGACCGTCAATTAGCGACTTGGCTAATCCTAACAACACTACTTTAGTAATAAATTATTTTAACCTGAAGCAGATGAGTGAACCGTATAGATTGGCTCCTTTTCAGTCCTCTGCATTTCTACAAACGTCTCGCTATTTTGAATTCCTTCAATTTTGCCGATGCGTTCGATTACTATATTGTGTAACTCTTCTAGCGTTCGCGCATTTAAAGAAAGTATCATGTCAAACCTGCCTGTAACTTCAGATAATGATCTGACTTCTGTGATCCTTAATAGATCTGAATGAATTGGTTCTTTCAATTTGGGATCTCTATTAATACCAACAGTTGCTTTCACATTAATTCCAAGTACGCTCTCGTTAACTATAACTGTAAACTTTTTGATTAGACCTCTTTTACTAAGACGTTTTATTCTACTATAAAGAACAGATGCATTAACATTGAGTTTATTACTCAACTGCGGTACAGATATACTTGCGTCACGCGTCAATTCAGATAATATCCTCATGTCTAATTCGTCAAATCTTTGCAAATTTTCTCTACTTTTAGCTTAGTAGACACATTAATAAATGTAATTTTTAAATATTTCATAAATTTGGCTGCAACTATCATAACATTTAGTTTATGTTCTGGATAGGCACATTATTACTTGCATTTGTATTGCATCATATAAGATAGCAATTATTATATAATTTAAGAAAGAAATCTCAAATAGATGTTTGGTAGGGGCCGAATAAGAAGGGGGGATTATCTTTTTGTTGTCAAAAAAGATCAAAGTTACAATACTTTGATTATTGGCAGGGCAGAATCAGTCAATGGAGATAAAATTCAGATCACAGGGACCTATATACGGCCTGTAGGCTTGATCGAACGTGTAAGATCAGGACGTGCGGAGGGTCGTCCGAAGGAAGTTCTAGATAACCCTGATCCAAATAACTGCATCTTTATGTTGATTGACAAAGTTGAGAGTGGTATCTTCAGTGAAGAAGTGGATCGGAATGGAAGCAAGATAACCTGGATAAATGAGAAACGATACTACGTTCTTGATGGATGGGTGCGAGAGAACCTTCCAGACATGTTTTCAGATGTATTAAGAGCAAGAAGTGAACAGGAAAGACTTCAGGCAAGAGCAACCCTTCTTGAGAAAATGAACTCCCTATATGAAAAAGACCTCAAAGATCATCTTTATGCAGTAGCTAGAAGTACTAAAATTCTATAGTATTTGAAAGTTTTATATTATGGTCTTATACAGAGCATCTTTTGATCATGGAATACGTATATGCCGCTTTATTATTACACAAGTTAAAGCAAGATATCACAGAAGATAATGTCAAGAACA
>JBKOWU010000284.1:0-4801 GCA_046724555.1 Thermoproteota archaeon
CTTGTTTTGCTTCCATTGTTCATCTACCTTTACCATTCCAATTGCTTCTGCAATGCCTTCACATGCAATTGCACATAGCTGACATCCTGTACATTTATCATGAAATAGAATATGTCTTCCACGACTTCCAGCTATACCTACTCCACGCTTAGGATCAAACTGATAACCATCTCCAGTAAACTTGAGCTTTTGGTCAGGATAGCGTAGAGTAAACCTCTTGATTAAAAGGTGTTTGGAGCCTGACTCTATCGACTTTAACATTTCAGAGGCTGATGAGTTTTTTGTGGTTATTTTCATCGTCAATCTATCACTCAATCGTTATGATATATGTATAAAGAATTAATTTTCGCTTCCTGGTTGCTCGAAATATCCAACATTGTCACTTGTAATTTTCTTTACAAATATGCAGATATAAAGGCTTGCACATTGCTATTCATCAATACCAATGAGAGATCCATATAGGACATCTTTGTCTTTGGATTTTTAAGTCATTTGAGCATTAAGAATATAATACATGAAACAGCAGAAAAAATACTATGGTAAAGCAATAGTATAACAATCCTTTTTCGATTTAATAATAAACCATCATAATATGAAAAACTGATTTTAGTCGTATATCTAATTTCAATAATCTAGCCACAACATCTGATTTCCTGCGTGAGCATGTTGAATATAGAGAGTCTAGACGAATAACCAAACGTCAGATCCTCCTTGAATTATTGCTATTCATTTCCTCTCGACTTGTAAGAAAATTCCTCAAATTTTCCACCGGCTCATAATTATAATAATTATAATAATAATAATAACAACCGGCCAGTGTTTTCGTTTTCAAGAATACATACAACTCGAGTCTATTTTTTCGCTATAATGTGGCACAACGTTAGATTATAATGTGCTTGATTATTCAATTGTTTTATATCTTTAGTATTTCATCATAATTGCGAAGTATTAACATTCTGACTGCTATGATATTTGACACGCATTTATATGTATGCGCACAATTAATCTTTCTATCTTTTCTGTCCCATTAAGATTTAGTTACATTTGAAATTGTTCTTGCTTAGTATAAATAAGCGAAATCCTGATGTCACTTATATATATCACAAGCTAACATCTTTCAATAACGTGTCCAAATGAAACTTGCAAATGACGACAATAATAGAAAAAATAATGATGTCAATCACTTTACCACTTCATTTTCTGCGATAGAAAAGCGAGCCGTTTACAAGGCAATTTTCTCGAGAAGAGACGTTAAATCTCGCTTTAAAGCCAAAAATGTTCCAAATGATGTTCTGCGGAGGATACTGGATGCAGCCCATCATGCTCCATCAGTGGGATTTTCCCAGCCTTGGAATTTTATCGTGATAAAAAATAAATCAATCAGAGAACAAGTTAAAAATTCCTTTTTGAGAGAGCACAGAAAATCAGTTTTGATGCTTGATGATACTTTAATCGGGCAGGAACGTCATACTGACAGTACACAAGCAATGCAAAGAAAGGAAAGATATCTTTCACTTAAACTCGAAGGCATAATTGAATCTGCAGTTAACATTTGTGTAACATACGATTCTACCAGATTTGGACCGTTTGTTCTTGGAAGAACATCGATTCCTGAAACCGGCATTTACAGCGTTTGTTGTGCAATTCAAAACCTCTGGCTTGCTGCTAGAGCAGAAGGTTTAGGAGTTGGATGGGTAAGCATTATTTCCAATGAGGATTTAAAAAGGATTCTCGATATACCAGCACATGTAAAACCTATCGCATATTTGTCCTTAGGCTATGTAGACGAATTTGCAGACAAACCTGATTTAGAAAAAGCAGGCTGGCTTCCTAGGTTAGATTTGGACAACGTTTTATGTTATGAACAGTGGGGTTGTGGAATCAATAAAGAAAACATCTTTTCTTAACTTTAGCTTCACCAATTGTGTCATTATTCCAGCTATGAAAATTAATAATAACTAGTTAGCTCTAAAATTTTCAAGTATATTGACACAATATTAAATGGATTCTGCTATTTACAACCAGCTAGCGAGCTAGACGCAATGAATCATTGCCTCAATTCAATGAAATATATCAGTCAACCAGCCAAGTTACTGAAGACGATTTTTTTCTCCTTCTTCTCCTTTCTGATTCTTCTTTGTGCGTTGTCGTGTCGTATCAGACATAGACGCTATAGCGAAGATATACCTTATTCCCTGCGACTTTGCTTCCTGGCTTAACATTGAATTCATTTTCTCAGTGTCTTTTCTTACCTTTTCTTCATCATGTTTATTGGTCCTTGCTACTACACACTGAAACTTGTTGTGTTCGTACTTGTGGATTTCATAAACATTGGATACCACTGCAATCTAACGTCAAAAATCCTATCAAAAAGATTATTGGTTAATCAATCTAAACCACGCAGATAATTATCTTGGAATAGCTTTACGTAAGTTTTAACTTGTAGAATAGATATAGATCAGAAGGATAGATTGAAAAAAAGGAAGGGTAACAATTCTAAAACTAACAACACAGATACATTGCTAAAGCTATATCAAATATATGATAATCATAGAAATGCTAGATTATGGTTTCTTGAAGGACTGGATGCAAGTGACTACAATGAATATAGAGAAAAATATTCTGGTGCTTCTATGGAACGATCTCATTTTATAACGGTGTGTGGTTTTTTTGAATTATCAGGTGTCCTTGTAAACCATGGACTGGTAGATCCAAACCTTTATTTTGATATATTCAATCCTACTCCTTTTTGGAATAAAGCCAGACCCATAATAGAAGGCATGAGAAGCAAAAGATCAGATTCATACTACTATGAGAATTTTGAGTCGTTAAATAGCAAGAGATTAATTTGGAAAAAAGAGAGGAGTAAAGGAAATGCTAAATTTGTATCATTGACAGGCGGGAAGTCAGGTTTTTGATTTCCCCAGTTTGTGTAAAACATTCTTCGACGTAGTACGTCTTTTAGTCTAACCGAAGTCGACACTTGTCTGTGGTAAGATGTTGAGCACGGCTAAGCAAAGAGAGAGTGTTATAGTTCATATGCAATACCACATCGTCTTGGTGATATTTGTACGGAAAGGAGAAGAAATTAACCAGCTATTAATCATTTTTAAGTGATAAAAAACTTGATGCGAGTAGCTCGAAATCATCACCACTAATCCTCATTTTATGCGACACATGTCATTGCGCTGCAACTTATTTTGACAAAAAAAGGCTACCTAATGAGAATGTCTGCTCTCATTGTGGCGCTAATGATACTGAACTATCTAGTCTCCCTATTATGCCAAACGAATCATTTACATTTAATTATGATTCTAAACGAGGAGTCGAAATGGAGTTCAAACCTAGATCCAAGTATACTTGATGTATGTAGACTGGGTGTCATGTTCATAAATAGTATGGTTATGAAGCGAACGAATTGGTAGACGGGTAGAATAGTTCTGGAAAATATTCAAAGCCCAAATTGGTAATATTTTCGATATCAAGTTATCTTGATACTTTTTGTTGTTTCCAATCTGTAGTATTTTAGATTATGATGCTGTTGAGTTTATTTTTTTATTCATGATGGACTGGCTTATAGAAATCCAAAGACGAGTAAAGGAAGAAAACCGTGTTATGAAGAATTAAAAGAGCAGAGAGTAAGAGAGATATAAACAGAGGTTTTTGATGTTAATAGAGAAATACTTTCGGATATGCTTTTGCAGGTGATGTCACTAATCTAAGAATAATTGTTATTCTCAAATAGCTAAAGCAGCGTGACTGACTCACATGCATGATCTATAATGTGTTTTGTAATTTTTTGAGAGGTACAAAAATAAACTTTTTCGGGGAGTTAAATTAAATAATCTGTCCATGCTTTATGTATGGTAACATTGAGCAGTACTACCGAGAATGAATTCACCCTGAGTCGATGGGAAGCTCAAATCCTAAAATGCATAAAGAGCAAAGCTATGACAGAAAAAAGGATCGCAAAGGAAGTTACACTTGATATTGCCATAGTTTCTCACATCATTACAGATCTGATGTTACGTGGTTATGTAGAAAGGGTCAGAAAACGCAGGATGTATTTCTCCTCTAGGGAATATTTTTCAGCTACTTTGGACGGACTTTCGGCATTAGAAGCGTCTCGACGTAATTATAATGGCTTTTGGAACCAGTTGATGTCGATGGTAAAGGATGAGAGTGAGAAAATGTTGGTAGAATTTTCTAGTAAATCATTGGGTCTCAGACTAACGTTTAAAGTATTAAGAGGAACATATGCATTAGCTAAATCTATAGTTAAGTAACTACAAGAATTAAAATTGCAGCTCTAATCGAACCTTCCCGTAGCTGTAAGCGAATGCCTTGAAGGTTCATAATGTAAGTAAAATTCTATAAAATTATTGCTACTAATGTTTATATCGTATTCCTGCTATATCGTTATGATAAGGATGGACAGTAGAACTGCTGATGAAACTATTGCATCTATATTACATGCTGCAATTGGCGGAGTGACTAAGACGACCATAATGTACAAGTCATTTATAACTTATGACCAGTTGAATGAATATCTTTCTCTTTTGGTAGAAAAAGGGTTAATCTCATATCAAGAAGGAGAGAAGTTATATAGAACAACAGGTAAGGGTATTAATTTCGTACAGGCTAACAAGAAACCGAATGAATTTAACAAAATACTAATTGTTGGACTTGGTCAATTAGGACTACCTGTAGCAAAATATGTTAAGGAGAAAGGATTTGACGATGTCTATGGATACGATATTAGCCCTAAAGCAATAGATCGTGCAGAAAAAACTGCAGGCAT
>JBKOWU010000269.1:0-2653 GCA_046724555.1 Thermoproteota archaeon
TACGTCAGGCGTAGACTCTAATGAAGCTCAAGAATGGGTTAATGAACTTGGAAACGTGTATGCTGACATGGAAGTTGAAGATGTAAATGTCTCTGGGAATAAAATCTCTTTTAAAGCAGGATTCTCTGGGATGGATGATACTGAACCCGACGATATAAGGATGAAGATCGAAGAATACCTTACAATGAATGAAGCATTCGAAGTCAAGGACCTCTCTGTGCGTTAACGAGCCAAAAGCTTGTATCTTTCTATTTTCTTTATAGGATTTAATGCTAGATAATTGTTCTAATAATTCATCGTTACACAACTTTAAATAGAAAAATGACCACGCAAACTTGAGAGAGAAAGTATGACTTGTAAAGGTATATGTATACGTCACAAGGCACAGAAACCAGTTGGTTCTGGTCGTTATGCTACTGGACAGAAACGTTGTCAAATATGTGAGATATTTATCAAATGGGATGGATTGTGGTGTCCATGCTGTGGATATAGATTGAGAACAAAACCAAGAAATCTGAAATACAAGGCAAAGCTAAGATCAAGAAGGGCAGAACCCATAGAAGCGACAGCTATAATTCGCTAAATTTTCAAGGCGATTTTGCATGCCTTGGTAATACAAGCATACATGTTTTCCATTCGTTGTAGGTCACTGTCCAAATCCATGGAAATCTGAATTGGCTTTAGATATTTCTTACAAAATTCTTCGCTTCTGTTAACGAGGATACGTCTACCAATTTTGCAAACATAATAGTAACAATCCGACATCATCCCCCTATTAAGTAAATATTCGATCTTCGAATAAGCTAAGTCTTCATTATGTCCATTTGAATTCATCTGAGATATTCCTTCAAAGGATCTTAATACGACATATCTAGTAGCTCGCTTTACTCCTATACACTCCAAAGCTGCCAAAACTGCATCTGCAATCTCTTGTCTGAAAATGGTCAGACTCCTAATTTGACATAACTCATGAATTGGCATTGGTTTCAACCCTGACAACGCTAATATTCCTTCAAGAAAATCATATGCCGATATTTTTATCCACAGTGATGACAAGAGTGGCTGAGTTCTAATTGTATTGTCAATTTTGTCACAATGAAAAAGACAGTTGATCATTGCTCTTCTACCAAATGCAGTCAACTTCATTTGATAATATGTAGGGGTTACGCCACTAATAGCAGATGATAATATAAATTTGCTGTCGTCTTGCAATAAAATCATGTCTTTGAGTATTAACGGATCCTTTAGATTGTGTAACGCTGATAGACTGATTAACCGTATATTATATTTGCCCATTTTTAAAGTTCTTATAATGTTTGCATGTTGGTTAAAAATTGCTAGATCATATTCGCAGCAGTCAAAAGATATCCCAGGTTTTATACATCGGCAGCCAACAAGACCCACAGGATAGGGTATGTTATCATTAACATACTCTTTCACGATGTCTGGTATTTCATTCAATCCTATTCAGAGCTACCAAAAAATAGCTTAAGACAAGAGTTGTAATGAACAATTAACTAATACGTCTACTCCTTTAGAAGGCTTACTAATTTTACGTTTACGTAGTTAGACACAAGTTTTATATGAAGATCACAATTGAGTCAGCATCATCATGTGCTCCGGTGGTGTAGTCCGGCTAAGCATTTCGCCCTCTCAAGGCGACGATCCCGGGTTCAAATCCCGGCCGGAGCAATAATATTATACAGGATTCGGAAGTCCGGTAATTCTCTTCACATTTTTCTGACATATTGCCAGAATAATAGGGGGACTATCACAATCGTCATCATCCTGCATGAGTAGTCCAGCTAAGCAGTCGCTACAATAAAAATTTAATGAATATCAAATAATTGACGACGTTGGTTAGTACAAACCATGAATAATATTACATGAATATTTATATTCTTAAAAATTTAAATTGTTATTATCATTATTTTTGGCCACCAACTTTTTTTCTATAAAACGCGACCTTGCTACTTTGTAATAAATAACTCCGCCTGTTCTTTCTACAACTGCTATAACTCCTTCTTTTCCCATTTTGCCTATTTGTTCAATGGCGGCTGAAAAGTCATTGGCTTTGATATTAATGCCTTCGTTGAGGCCAAATACAATATATTTTGAAGGCTTTTTTTCAAAATCACCCCTCTCATATACTCTGAAATCTACTCCAAATCCAAATCCTTCTCTTGCTATATAGCCTCTACTTCTTAGGTCACGATAAATTAAGAATTTTGTCAGAATGTCTTTATCATCTTTTAATATGAGTTCTATAAGGGAGTCAAAATCAAGACTATTTCTCTTGCCTTTTAATATAAGACGCTTGGTATATACAAGGTATAATGCCTCGTATGGCTTCAGAAGATATTTGGAATCTTCCTTTTCCCCAAATCCTTTATTTCTAAGCTGATCTTGAAATCTAGATTCCTCAACAATGATTTTTAATCCTCTGGTAGCCATAAACGCTTCAATAAGATACGGAAAATCATTGTTATCAGGAGAAAAAGGATGTACAGATGGAGATGACATAACAATTAAATCACAGCATATGACCTCATTTAAATATTCAAAATATAGTGAAATTCAATGAAGGGAGTTAATTATCGTGAATGTCGTGGTATGCCGTATGTAAGACGACAATATATTTCAGGCAAACCAC
>JBKOWU010000188.1:0-8935 GCA_046724555.1 Thermoproteota archaeon
AGCCTAGCTAAATAATCAACAAAGGATACAAAATTGGAATTTCCACAACGAATATTTCGAATATGTCTTTTGACAATATTTCTTCTTGAGTATACGCATCTTGTATTATTCTATCTATTTCATATGAAATATCTTTTCAGGCTTTATTTTCAGTATGACTCTCTTCTCTTCTGCTGTTCTATTAGGATATTCATCTTTGCCAAGATACTTTTTCGCTAACTTGTCTATGTGTTTTTCAGCAGCGTCTCCCTTTATCTGCTCGATTACCCTTCCTCTTACAGTGACCATGTCATATGGATTATCATGGTCCACAACTGCTATAGATAATCTTGGATCCCTCGATACATTCTTCTGCTTTATCCTTCCCATTGCAGTATTTATGAGGATATTGCCGTCTTCAATATCTACCCATGTTGGTGTAGTATGAGGATAACCATTACTCATTAATGTAGACACAAAAACGAAATTTTTCTCCTCAAAAAGCCTTTTAATAGATGGATCCGTTATTTTGTCATCAGGATATTGATTCACGATATGACAAGTATTCAATAATTCTAATAACTGTTTTACAATAATTATCAGGACTATCTCTAAGAAAGCCTGAGTTGTACGCCTCAAAAAGAAGTAAGAATAACCAGAAAGAATGTAGTCACGATTATATCCCAAGCTAAACGGTTGTTCCTGTAAATGATAACAGCAAATCCTGGATATGCAACCAGCTTGTTCTTTGTGACTTCTGATGTACCAGCCAATCCTGCACCTACAATTAGCAGTATAGTCACAAGCTCATATGTCATTATGATCTTTTAAGTCTCAGAAATATCGTTCAAAGTTTTTTCATATTCGCCTTCTTCGATTTCTGCTTTATAATGTAGATTTGCTAATGAACATTCTTATTGTATGATGGTGGATTTGACATTTCTCTTTCATTTACCTCCTCTGTAGGTAGACAACTTGGGACATTCTTTTCAAATTTGCATTTCTGTGTAGGGTATACTCAAATTAAACTATTACGCTAAAAACCATCTATGCTGCCCCCGAACTCCTCATTTGGGGGGAAGCCATTGACACCTTTATTTGTTAAAGTTATGTTCATTTTTTGATAATAACTTTCCAATCCAAAGAACCCAAGAACAGTTTCTGCTGCATCAAGTATCATTTCTTTGTATTTTTCCTTATCATACGGGGGAAGTGACTTTACGCTATCTATAGGTGTCACTCTATATAGAGGATTGTTGTGCTTCGAGTCTGTATAGATATACTGAATTGTGTCACCTTTTAGAGGATGCTTTTTTGATTGAATAGCTGCAGATACATGAGGTAATAAACTTCTGTATTTTTGTATATCCTGTCTCAGTAATTTGGAAATTACAAGATCTTTATCGTCCAGACCTTCCCCGGTAATGATTGTGTCAATTGCTTGAGTGTCAAGTAAAAGGGCATCTTCATGTCCTTTTGATAGTATTTCAGATGAATCTCTGCAGTCAAACAGTGCATATAGAAGCTGGGTTTGAAATCGTTTTATAAAAGCGGGGACATCGTGTCTTCTTATCTCTATACCTCTCACTACTAATTCGTTATCAAAGGTGATTCCAAAGTAGTGAACGAGTATTATATCTTCTCATCTGCTTCTAATGGTATTAAAACTAGAAACTTGTAAGTAAATTATCTCGAAAATGCGCTACCATCCCAAAACCTTTGCAGACTTGAAAGCCGCATCATTGATAGCTTGTACTGGACTCTTTATACCATATTCTACCTCATAGATTGCTTGCCTTATGTGTTCGGCTATTTGTGGATACTCTGGTATGCTAGGTCTAGCCCGTCCTATTGGAATCATGGACACCATTTTATCATAGTACGGGATTGTATGATTTAATGTAGTAGCATAAGGTCCAGAGCCAATAGTGTTTTGTGTTGGGAGATAGACATATCTTTGTAACCATGGAGACAAAATATTTGGTTGTACCATTATTGTAAGCAATTCCCACGCAAGATCTTTATTTTGAGACGTTTGAGGTATACCTAGTTCCCAACCTCCGACCATAGTTGAGCTTTGGTTTACTCCATCTGGTACAGGAAACATTGATAGAAAGCCAACTTTCTGTTCAAGGTTTGGCCATTGATCACGGGGAAACTTGCCTGACATCCATGAACCAGAAATCATCACAGAGAATTTTTTATCAGCGAATTGCTGGTCTAATCGTGACTGTGGTTTAATGCCCGCATTGACTTGTTGTTTAATAAATTCCATAGCTCTGATTCCTGCTGTGCTATTGTAAGCCGGAAACCAATAGGTTCCTCTTGTTGGATGTCCATCTTTCATTTTAATGATATCTCCTCCAAGCATCCATAAGTACGGATACCACACATCAGGAGAGTTAATGTCACCGTTCAGATGAATGGATTGGATCTGCTTTTGTTGTAAAATTTTTGCTGCTGCAATGTATCCATCCCATGTTTGTAATGAATTTGGATCTATACCTGCCTCATTCAATAGATCCTTCCAATACCATATTCCTCTTACATCAGTCCACGCCCATATGCCATATACTTTGCCTTTATACACACCACCATCAAAGTTTGTTCGGTACCAATCCGAGGTCCTTCCCCATTTTATTACATAGTTCGTAAGATCTGTTAGCAATCCTTTTTGGGCAAAATCTGATAACCAAATCTGATCTAAGGAAATCAGATCAACCGCAGTCTTATTTGATAAAGTCTCCGTTATACGTGAGCTTGTCTGATTATATGGATATGTGGAGTAGTTTATCTGAATATCAATATTAGGATGTCGTGCTCTCAGTTCCTGTATCGCTGGTGTGAATAGAGACTGCCATCTTTCTGAGTCACTCAAGTCGGTAAGCAGAGCCCTAAGTATAACTTGTTTTTTCTGTTCGGCAGACACGGTCAGAAAGTTTGTAGCATGTCCTGCAGCTATGCTAAACACCAGAGATATCAAAATACAAATACAAATTCCGGTTTTCGCAAATTTGGAGGTATTGTGGCTAATCGTAGGTTGAACAAACTAGATCATTGCATTTAAGAATTATCGGATCTAAAACTTGTAATTTATGTATTTCAACCTTGCATAAATTAGTTATTTATTGAGATATCTGTGTATATATTTTTATTTAATCTTCTGAGTGCGAATTGTTGTCATTCTTCCAACAAACACTCCTATGAAAAATGGTATGTTTTTTAGCAGAAATAGTATAATTGATTTAATTGATATCAAATTAAACGACGTCCCCTTTCGAAGACGAGCCTTTCTCTTGAGCAATTTTGAGTACATATTAGTTTGTAGTAATTGTTGTGTAGTCTTACCATACCAATAGCTCTTACGACAAAAATCAAAAATAGACGAAGTATCTATATGCATTATTGCTCTGTTAACTACTCCCACTTTTGTAGATATTGAATATGCTTCATAGTAGATGATAGAATCGTCAAAAAATACAATATCGTGGATATTATCTATGTCTATCTTTTTGAAAACCATATCTAGCAAAGTGCGCTTGTACAATCTTGGAATCATCACACCTCGTAGAGGATCAACATGTAGGCCAGGGAAGCTATGAACCAACTTACGATCTGCATCAATTAACTTTTGTAGAAATGATTTTGCTTCATATGACTCTTCTTGCAAACATAGCATGTCATAACTATCAACAGATGCTACAGAACGTTCAATTGTATCATTATACAGCAGCTGATCTGAATCCAAATATAAAATATATTCACCATTACTTTTATCAAAACCTAGGTATCTTGCCCCTAAGAGTTTCCAATCTGTATTTACGATTTTTGCAGCGTATTTTTGCGCAATGTTAACTGTGTCATCAGTGCTTTGACTGTCTACTACGATCAATTCTATATTAGAGTAAGATTGATTTTTAACCGATTTCAAGCAGCTACCTAATGTCTGAGAAGAATCTTTTGTAAGGACAATAACAGAAATTAATGGCAAACCCATAGTAAGTTAATGTATAAAATAAAATAACTTTTCTACATATGAGGAATGTGAAACAATATCTGTTAGAATAGTTAACAAATTACCTCAGAACACTGTAATACACATAGCGTCGTCAGTTTGGAAAGTGGGGAGCTATTGTCATAAGCACGTTTTGACATGGCCTCTATGTAATATTAGCAGTAATTGGAGTTTTTGGCGTCATATATGTACATGAAGCAAATGCTGCCAGATCATGTGGACATGGTGGCTCTGACAGCTCAAGATGTTCGAAAAAAGACATGCCTTTGATTTTGCCTTTTCCTTAAAACTGCTGCCCCCGATCTTTCATATTTCGGGGAACCAATTGGATCGAATTTTTACTATACCTGTTTATATCAGTCGATCCAAAAACCATAAGGCCTCAAATCATAAGGCTAACAAACAACTCAAGAAGGTTAGATTTGAAATGTCAAAAGATTGTTGTATTTAGGTCAATAGACTGTCATTCTCTCTTGCAGCTGAATACATCTGACGCATCCACTATTTTATTGATGTATTTATCTCCTTCATTTTGAGCAGCCAAAATCCTAAACTTGGCTTCCCCCGAACTTCTCATATTGGGGATTATCGATTATGCTACACGATCATTCTTAATAAATCAGCTGAACAAGTTTGAAGGCGAAGAATAGATTACCTTCGATGTTTTGAGAATTCTATTTCAAGTCCACGTTTACTTTCCATTGCTATTGTATATCATTCGTCTTTAGCTAAGGGTATGAGTGAAATACTTTTGTTTTTGCATAGCGAACATATCTTCTGCTGTTGCTGCTCAAGGCCGTCGCTATTAACGTTGCTTGTATCTAATCTTTGAAATACAGTAGCACACCAAAAACATGATTCACAAATAGCAAACTGACGTTCGTGCTGATAGAGTGGCTTCGTCGTTATCCGACTGGCTAAATACATACTATGCGTTCATCTCCTGTGATCAAATAATTATACATATTTATATACTTTATTATAAGATCTATATTATAGGATATAATTTTTACATTTAAAGTCGTTGAACTTAGCAGTCTTATGCATAGCAATACTTTTACCCTTCTTGTTGTGTCTATGATATACTGATCTATGTCTCTTGGATTCTAAGGGTTACTACGCGATTCTTGGTGTATCTGAAAAATCTAAATACACTGAAATTAGGGCAGCATATAGACTCCTAGCCAAAAAGTATCATCCTGATAGAAATAATTCAGACTTTGCTGAAGATATGATAAAGAAACTTAATGCCGCTTTTGAAGTTCTCTCAAATAGAGAGAAAAGAAGACAATATGATGAAACAGACTTTGATAACTATTGGTTACATAAGAAGGATAATGTAGTAGACGATGATGTAGATAATAATAAGAAATATGATTATTATCAAGTGCAATCAGAGCAATCATCATCATATCATTCTAATCGTCATGAAAATACAAAAATAAACAATGATTTAGGTGCTGAAATAAAAACACAGTCCATTGGTCTATTAGATATTCCGAAAGGTCGTTTTCACTTAACTGTCGAACCTTCTCTTTGCATGGCATTTGGTGGATGTCAAACCCTTGCACCAGGAGTGTTTGTGGTAGAAAAAAATAAAATGATAAATCCAAAGGCAATAGTCAAATCAGAGACTGGAGCTGACTTTGATAGCATAATTGCCGCAGCTCAGACTTGTCCAACAAAAGCAATCAAAATAATAGATAGGTATACTGGTGAACAAATTTTTCCTTAATTTATCATATGTATAGACATGGCATCTTTTTATCTTTCTTTCCATTATAGTACTTGAGTTGTTGATCAGGTTTGGGGTTCCCATTTTCTGTCTAATGCATTGTCTTGTGATGTTCACTAATTATTGCTATGTTAATGGGATTATCGATAGAGTTTACATGAGAGATAAAAACTAAAAAATTATAAATCCGGTAAATATAGCCTTTTGTCCAATGTATAACAAACATACAACAGCACTATATGCAGCGGTTATTGCTTCAGTACTTGTTGCCTCTGTGTCCGCTATCAGCTATACACAAATGGCATTAGCGCAGGGTAATCAGACAGGTGGAGGTGCTGGCGGTAGCACTAATCTGAGCAGCAGCAACTCGACTAGCAGCGGCGGCGCAGCAACAGGTGGTAGCACAAGTGGCACTGGCGGCAGCTCCAATTATTGGACAACAATACAGTAAATAGGAAAAGATATTATTTTCTCAAATACGCACATCTTTTATTTATCAACAGCTAGACTATTATCTCATATTGCCCAATTCTTGTTCCTGTCCTTATGCTAGAATAGGACTAGAGTATCATAATTTCTTTCTAGTATATGCGTCATCATAATAATATCATAAAAAAATACTTAGTTTCTATTTAATTCGTATATTAGTCAAATTGTCCCTGTATTTCTTGCGATGATAGCAAAGCTGAGTGAAGGGCAATGAAAACACAGCTGATTATTGCGGTTGGAATAGTAGTAGCAGCAATAATGATAATAGGAATTGGAAGTCACACTGCATTAGCAATCAAAGCTGGTAAAACAAGTTTCCAAGAAGGATACAATGCAGGATTTGCAGCAGGAAAGAAAGACAGGATACACGACAATGAATTTGATAGTAAACCTCCAAAGGGTCATTCAGATGCATATGATGAAGGTTATAGGCGTGGATATCATGATGGGTGGTTTAGAGAAGAACATGTTAGTTCTAATTCTGCGGCTGCAGCAAGTTCCAGCGCTGCAGCAGGTAGCGGTGATGATGATGATGATGGCCATGAACATACACACAGAAATAGCGCAGCGGCAAGTTCTAGCTCTAGTGCAGCCTCTGGTGGTGGATCAGCAGCAGCAAGTTCTAGCGCTGCAGCCGCTGGTGGATCAGCAGCTGCTTCAAGCAGTGCCGCCTCAAGTTGAATATAATATTCCTTTTTTATTTCTTAATTTCAGTTCCATTAAATTCAGGCCGTCAGATCTTCGGTCATCTATGGAATACTGTATATAGCACGCTTGTACAATTCCATTCCAATTCCAATTCCATCTGACATCTATTTGACATGTATTTGTCATACATTTGACGCTTACTTTACAGCTTTGTTATAGTGTAATTATACACGGCTGCCTGCCCCGATTGATGAGATTGTCAAAAGAAGAGTAGTCCAGATGTGGCTAGCGGGGGAAGCTCGCGAAAGGATTATTGCTGATAATGACATAGGAGCCGGTACTATTAGTATCGTAGTTGATGATTATAAAGCGGGGCTTGATAAGTTAAGTAAGACAACATTAAATTTTTTTCCTCTCTTTTTTGAGTTATTCCAAAACAAACGATTTATAGAAATTAAAAGTAATCTTGTAAGTAAAACTTTTGAAATTGAAACCATATTATGCTCCCCCGAATGTCTTGTTTTGGGTGAAGCCATCGACTCTATTTCATAAAATGCAACTGATTTAAAATGATGGAATCATATTTAATATTCATTTTTATTAAAATCTGAAATATCCTTTTTCAAAGAAACTATTTGCTCTTCCTTTTTTGTTTTCAAAACAGTCATTAATTCTGTCTCTACAATGTTATGCAAGATACGGATTTTATTCTCTATTATATCTCTTATATCACTTAGACTTTTGGCACGGATCTTTAGAAATAAATCAAATGCATTGTGCATTTCATGTATCTCCAGTACTTCTTCCAGGGTTGATAACTCTTCGGTAACCTGATCAGCAAAGCCTGGTTTAAGGTTTATTCGGATAAACGCAAGATGGTCATATCCAAGAAGATTGTTATCAACGGAAATCGTAAATTTGGTAATTATACCTGCAGCCATTAATCTTCTAACTCTCAAATGTACTGTTGCGTCAGATATGCCGATTTGTTTGGCTATTTCAACAAACGCTGTTGACGAATCCTTAGCTAGGATATCTATTATCTGAAGATTAACATCATCTAGAACACTATCGTGTTTGTTAAGCTTCATTATACTAAGTGAATTGTTGATATTTATTTAAATACTTTGAATATATTGTTATGTAAATTTGTGATTCAGACAAAAAATATAAATTGATTTTCTTTTACGTACAGTTTTAGGTCATATTATTTTTCTGCCTTTTATGCTGTTTTAGAGTCAGATCATATGAAGGCCTAACTGGAAAAATTAAGCTATGTATGGGTGTGAGTGACCCATTAAATTTTACATCAAAACAAATGCTGCCCCATAAAATTAAGCTTTGGCGATAAATTCCCACTATTTGGTATGTATAAGCGCAATATCCTACAAATTAATATATTCCAAAGAATGCAAAAACCGATGAGAAAAGACGAATAACATAAGCTCCATGCTGATATTATTTGTCATATCGACAGTAATTATTGGTATATCTGCTGCGATAACTCTACAGGATGCAAATGCTGCAAGTGACGACGAGAGAAATTCCTGCAGACAACATACTTCTGACACCTCAAAAAAATGCTCCAAAAATGATATACCTTTGATTCTTCCTTTTCCTTAAAACTGCCGTATCGAACAGCAAATGCTGCCCCTAAACTTCTTCATTTCTTATTTCGGGGTAACTAACTGTAAAAACCCGTATTAGGATGGTTGATCCATGTTCTATAGCAGTCTTTGGGTAATGAAGAATGCGTACTGTAAAAAAGCATCTGACCCTCTGTGCTTTAGGGTATGGAGTGATTTACTATTCAATGCTTTTTTACAGTATTTTGAATGGACAGATTGATTTGTTATTATCTAACTGTTAACATAAAGTACTTCTCTATTCTTACTATGATCATCATCGTCATTATCTGATAGTTCTTGATCTATTCCTTTTCTTCTTCTTTTACTATCTTTTCAAGCGATTGTATCACAATACCCTTATGGCAGGATAATCAAATTCTCTATCAATATTGTAAATGTTATTTTTGAACATTTCTTATGATGCTTCTTTTATCTGTACAA
>JBKOWU010000371.1:0-7435 GCA_046724555.1 Thermoproteota archaeon
TTGATATTGCCATCAATAACAAATCTACTTCGTATCCGCCAACAAAGCCTCTTGATAGTTTGGCAGTAATTGTAGAGCCAATCATTTCTATTATAAACATAATAGAAGCTATCCTAGTTAACACTCCAACAAGCAAAGCAAAACAATACCACCTATTACTTCTAGTAATCCTACAGGAAGAGCCATTGATGCTGGTAATCGCAATGAGACACCAATATCTTAAAATCAAGTACAAAAAGCTACTGATATTATCACAATAAGGATAGCAGAGGGTTTAGTACAACTAAGCGGGCTAAGCTGTGTGTGGAAACTCGATAACTTCAGGACCAGCCGCAGTATGATTTCTCCCTATCTTACACTCAGCAATATTCAAGTTTTCACCTTCATTATCATATCCGTAAACGCAAGCGACAAATTGTTTTCCTGCAGGAATTATATTTTGTGGAAATGAAAATTCTGCGCTAAGTGTCCCTTCACTTGCATTGAAATTGGCTAATTCCTTTGTTTGTATGTGATTTGGCATGATAAATACCGAACCCCAATACGTATGCTCATCATTCTCAGTGCCATCATATTTTTTGATTATAACTTTAAAATCTGCCACAATACAATCAAGATGGTTTGATATATAAGAAATTCTTCCTAGTACAAACGATTCTAATAATTGGGTCCATCGTAAAATAGAGCAGACAGACGATTATGATGTATGTATTTTCCCATTATGTCGTCAATTGATTAAGATTTAGTATAGCTAGTTGATTGTTTCCTCTTAAGTTCTTGTAACCTTGTAGATATAGCTAATAGTTGGTCTGATAGCTGTGCTATAGCATCGTCTTTCATCTTGTCACGGTTTCTCATTTATGCATTATAGCTGCTACCATTCAAATATGTCGTTGTTGATGATAATACGAGTTTATCTTGTATTGTAATCCATTGTTTTAAAACTACAGTTTCCGTCAGTATAATTACAATTAATACATTTTTGTAAAAGGGCGATTTAGGTTTATAAGATCAAATTTTGTATGTATATATGAATATGGGCAGTAGGAGAAGACGGACGCTTATAAAGCCCCAAGGAAGAACACGTAGTACTAGAGGTCGATGTCCCAGGTGTGCTACAATAGTGAAGTTCAATGTTACTGGTCAAATCGGAAAAGAAATCTATGAGTGCACCGGATGTACAACAAAGTTCCCAATAGACCAATTGTAATGCGTATTTAAGGGCTTATATTGGGACAAGCAATACTAAAAGGACGTCATGAAGAGATGGCTACATTTGTACATCCATGTTTTATACACTCAGCGAACTTACCAGTGGGGTCCAACCACATTGTTTTAGAATAATACAACACCCAAAGTTCTTTGTTAATTGACTGACTCTATTAGATAATTACAGTAGCTTTATTTGATTCTGCTATGCTATATCAAAATAACTGAGTGACTGATATTCACTAACGAGATAGGCACTGCTTTTATCTTCGGATTATAGCATCTAAGAACCACTTTGGTAACATTTCCCTTGCATTTCTTATTAAATAAGATATACTGCTATCAAGAATGTAAGTATTTGCAAAATCCTCTTTACTTCTAATGCTTCTCCCGTATGCTTGAATTAGTCTTAAAATAGTATTCCAATTATACCAATTTGGGTCTCTTTCTTTCATTGCTGATATCTTCCTATCTGTAAGATCAGGATAAGGTACTTTTACTATAATCTGGAATCTAGATAAGTAATCCTTCAGATCTACACCAAGGTATAGTGATGGAGATATCAGTACAGTGGGTTTTGTAGTCTGAGAGTGTTTTTGCAATATCTCACTACGGTCAAACGTTGGCCCAGTTTCTATGAGCCTAGCCATATTCTCTTTACTTATATTGTCCTTTATGAATTGCAACTGCGAATATGATGTTGTATGGATAATTCCCTTCTCATTCTTATGAGTAGTCATAATATTGTTAACAGCACTAGCAATTGAAGGTAAACTCTGACCAATTGTTTTTGCATTAAGCCATGCTACATTCATTAGGTAAATTGGCCTGTTTTTGAGTGGAAACTCCGATTGCTCAACTCGGATAAACTGTACCTGGTCAGGTTTGAGTCCTATTACTTTGCAGAGATAGTTTTTGCTAAGTATTGTTGCACTCATGAACAGAGTTACTGCTCCCATGTCAAGAATATCATTAAAGTAATTTGAGACACTAAGTGGAGTAAGCACTACCCTCTTTAATTGATTATTCGAACTCTTTTCTATGTTTGTAACAATCCAGTTGTGTCTATTATATTTCATGTCTTCAATTACTGCAGCCACATTCTTCTCCTTTGTCAAAGCATCAATGAGATTTTTTTCAGTATATTGTTCATAGGGCTTGTTACCTTCTACTGCATCAGAAGCTTTATCAATAAACTTGAGTAGCTCTTCTCTTAATTCAGTTCCAAAATCTATCCATGTTTCTATATTGTAGTCCATTTTATTTGGAAATTGCAACTTTGGAATGAGGCGCACAAGGGCAGGCCTGTATATTATAAAACTTCTAAAGTCTGCGACTTCTGACTCCACTGTATGTGCTTCATCAAGAACAAGTAGTTTTCTTTGATGTACATTACTAGAATAAAAGAGGTCAGAAAGGAAATACTTGTAATTATAAATAGTATGAGTAGATCTAGCGGCTATCCATTTTTGATGATAATAGTGACAAGGCTTCCATTCAAGATCAATAATCCTTGATTGAGATTTCATCTTATCAATATATTTTTTCTTGGCAAAGTTATCTAGATCTATTGTTTCATACTTAGTGCCTTCGCCCTCTGCTTTATATTCAATCATTCTAGTTTTATAAATACAATCATAATCATCGTCCTTCATACAAGGACCATACTCACACGTTTCCTCTAAACCCATTTCGTACTTTACAAGACATACAAAGTTGCTTTTACCTTTGACTTCACGAATAAAGGGAAAATCTCTGGAATATTGAGTTTGTAGATCTTTAGTAGCAGTACATATATGTGAACTTCCGAGATATCTTGCCAATGCTATAGCCACTGGACTTTTACCAAAGCCAGTTGGTGCCTCTAGAAAAATGTGCTTGAATCCAGATTTTAAAGCCTGTTCAATTTCTGAAAGTATTTTCTGCTGTTTTTCTCTCATAGTGGAGAGTGGAAAATAACTTTGTAAGGACATAGTCTTCGTGTGATTACTAGTCTACTAGAGCATACATAATTAAAACCTACCAGTATCAGCGGATCCCAACAGAGTCAAATAAAATATCGACTTTATTTGCGACATTTCCTATTATCGGTCTACTATGCTGGCTCAGGTTCAAATGCTGTATTATTATGCTCTTTTTGATTTGAATAAATTTCTCCTGCAAAGGATGGATCATAATAAAGCAGCTTAGTGCAGTCAATTATAAGTCCTAGCTGATCTCTCTGGTACTTTGAGAAAAGTGAAATTACTTTATCTGCAAACCTCTTTGAGACTACATTTTTACCTATAATGTCAGACATCAGGATTTTATAATCCAAATGTTGTTTAATAGATTCCAATGCATAGTTATTATAAATATATGAATACAAGCTGTCGATCTCTTTTCCAGCTATTCCATCTACTATAGTAACTTTTGTGAGCTCTTCAAAATCTTTTTTCATTTTTTCTTTCAACTGCATTGTTATTGCATTCATCAGCACAGATCTACATTTAGATCATGTGAGCATAGATAGACACGCAAGTCATTTTTGGTTTAGTTAGTGTTACAAAAGACTTGACTTGCTTCTGATGCTAACCATTTCTTATTTAATAAATAAAAGTAGAACGGTTTAGAGTATCAATTGTTGCTACTATCCTCATAACGGTAAAACTGAATGTCGAAAGTGTCGAACGGCATCAGGGATAGAATATAATAAGGTTACATTAGCCAAAATCTTGAACAGCCAACCTCTTCCTATTCTTCTTGAAGCTAATCTTTGACTTTTCGCCACATTATTGGAGTATATGACGCAATTACGATAGAGAAGAAGGAAGTAACTGAAGGCGTAGACAAATAACGCTCCATTCATTCAGACGGTTTGTAAAAACTACGATATCGGATTTAGGTTATTCCGATTATTCAGAATAATTCATCAGGCATAGCGGCTCAACATATTGGCGCAAAAAGGAATCAGAGAAGTCTGAGTTATTCAAAAAGATTGAACCCTATTTGACTTTTCTTAACATTCACCAACTGGAAAGACAAGGTGCGGATATACAAAGTAAGGTAGTATCGTATTTCATCTTTTATAGAGGAAATCTCAATGGTATTATTATTATTATTATTCCATTGGTTTGCAAAATATAATGCAATATGCTTGATTCAAAAATGCAAAATAAATAAGATCAATTAGTGGTAGAAAAGAAATATTGTAGAAATGAAGTTTATTTATATCATGATGGTGTATTTTATCCATATTGTAGATCTCAGTTGGGGCTAATACAACACATAATAAAAAGAGAGTGACTGAGCGATAGTTGATTGTTGTTGCTAAATCATCTTGTCTATGAAATTATGGTACTATTCATTCACTATCACCATTTTTCAATTTTTCATATAATACATGGGTAGAATGTGCCACTAGTTTTGCTACTCTGATAGGTTCAGGTATAGAACCTTGTAAAGTGAAGGAGTTAAGTATTGTTACAGCGTGCTTTAATGTTAAACCCCAGTATCGTATAAAAAGAAATTTTCCAGTTTTTAATAATACTCGATCACGTTTACCTAATTTACCATACTGTTCAAGCTTTGATTCTGGATTATCAAGAAAGTGATGCCGGATACTAGTTTCCAGCCCAGCAGATTCTTCAAATGTTATTGCAATTACTGGAAGTCCAGTCTCAATTTGAATTGATTTGCCATCAATAATATTATACATACTTATGATTAAGCCATCTAGTATTATACAGTTTATATCGCTCCTTTTTAAGGACTTAAACATGCATAGAATATTTTCTGTTGAATCATTACCTTTTAATGTTGTGTTACTGAGAACGATTCCATCAATTATCAAATCACGTCTCATTACTACGCCTGCGATGGTCGACTTTATGCGTGGTGGTCTAAAACTTTCTGCTACCCCAAAAGCACGAATCCCCTTTTTTTCTGGATGGAATCTATGATTGATAATATTTTCAGAATTATGACAATTATTACAATGATTATTCATAGGTCTATATAGACAGTTAATTTAAGCTAAAATAAACTATATCGTTGATTTTTACACAATAGATGATTTGTTTAATTCTCTAAGATTCAGATGATGATGATAATGGAAATTGAACCTCCCGTATCCGAGAGAGTATTCTTATTTATACATTTTCCTGATCTTCATCCCGATTGAAGTAATTGCTAAATAATAAGAGGATAATGATAATAACTTTTATTATACAATAATAAAGGCATAGTCGTATTTGATGACTCTCCTCAAGTGAGCAAACCTTAACCGATAGCTCTGCTTTCGTTGACATATGACATGTGATGCTTTGACATTACAAGCGTTGCCCCTTGTCTCTATTTTCTTCTAACACTTTATTACCATTATAAATTTTTCATCTTCAGTCAGCTGATAGCCAAAATGGCTCTCCAACTGTATATTTATCTCCTAAGAATGGGCTAATAATTTGAAATCCTCCTAATACTACGATCTAATATACAACTGACTGTTTGTTACTATGTTCAAATTTCCTATGATCCATATTCAGGCTACAAAATCAAGTCACGATATAATCAATTAATTTTACTTAGAACGCCTTCTTAAAATTAGCATGTCTGGTCTAAGATAGCAATAGCTTCTGTTAACTACAACCACTACTTTAAACAATCAGATTTATCTTCTTCAAGCACCCTGCAGAGGATGATATAGTATCTTATTAGTTTCCTTTATTCGTTTTTGTCCTTTAACTTTCCTTAAACTTATGTCTTGGTTGCGTTATTAGCTTGTACCCACAATACGTACACCATGAGCCTTCCCAATTTACAAATAAATTGCATTGCTGACAAGATTTGTCATAAAACAATCAATACGTTTTCAATTGATCTCACTTTAAAATATGGATATCCTAGAATGAAAATGATCTATTAACGATAACAAAGCGCATGTTTACATGCCTGTTTTATTATTTAGTTTGGTTCTGCGATGACAATTGTTGTTGCTGTTGTGACTGTGGTTGTAATGGCAATTGGAAGAAGGGAAATCCCCCACTTCCAAGAGCATATGGCATTTGTCCATTCCATCTATTAATAGACTGCCATTGTAGATATTGTGGGTCTTGCCTTAATTGGTCTGTGATAACCTTAATTGCTTGCGATTCTCCTTCTGCCCTAGCAACATTTGATCTAGCTTGTGCTTGAGCTTGAACAACTGTCTGATTAGCTACTACCTGTACAGCTCTCAGATTATTTTGTTCAGTCAAGTATTTTTGATAGGCTACTACTTTTGATTCAACTTGATTCGCAAATGCTTCCGAGAACTTAAAGTCGGTTATAAATACGGTTTCGACTGTTATATCTCTAGTAGAGAGAGTATTGCGAATAGCTTGGGCTATTACAGCCTTTGCAGTCTCTCTCTTTGTTATTAACTCTTCTGCATTGAACTTTGCAACACTTGCTTTAACTGATTCCTGTATTGTAGGTGCTATTATCCTATCTGCATAGTCTGCACCAAGCTGCTGATATACAATGTTTGCATCATTTGGATCAATATGATAGTTTAGAGCTATCACAGTAGCTACTTCTTGCAAATCATTTGAAGCAGCTGACGCATCAGCTTGGAATTTAAGCGTACGTACTTCTAGCTGTATAACTTGTTCAGCAAATGGTACGATAAAATGTAATCCTTCTCCTAATACTTTATTTTCAACAGCACCAACATATAGAACAACTCCTCTATGTCCTGCTTGTACAATGACAACAGACTCAGACAGTATAACTATAATAATAATAAAAGTAATTACTGCTGCTAGGATTTTTAATTTATTAAGTCCCATAAAAGATCGTGAGCCTACATACTCAAGCGGCTCTCCTTCAGGGGTTCTTCTATCGTATGACTTGCCAGATCTCTTAAAGGGATTTCTCATAAGTATATCATTTAACTAAATATCATTAATGCAAAAAGGCAATTTAAATTTGGTGCTCAAAGCCAGTAGTCAGTTATTAACTTTATCTCATATAATAACAGGCGTTTTAAGGTATAAAGGACATGATATATAATATTTGGCGTGTAAACCTAGTTTATGCCAAGCTTAGAATCTAGACATTCCTGAGCGGCATTGTCCTATACACCGGTTTAACTAGGTCCGCTATGTCAATCCAACATCTAGCAACCTTATCCATAGAATATATGGAGTTAAGAAGTGAGATAGTTGATTCTGAGTTCTTAGATTCTGCTGTCTTTGCAGATAGTTCC
>JBKOWU010000366.1:0-3749 GCA_046724555.1 Thermoproteota archaeon
AGCCTGAGCATTTGCGCGTGACCATATAATAGCGCTATTATCTGTAACATCACCGTTAGCTATGCCATCAGTAATGACTAACTTATTGGAGTCATTATTGTTCTGTGCAAATGCATTATTATTTAGGATCAAAATTACTACCATACTTATTGCCATCATTACAATCATAACTTCTCTTGGCAGGTGTTCGGACATTCCAAACCTAAATAATTATAGAATATTTAATGGTTAGTCGAGCAAACCGCCGAACTCCTCAACTGGGCTGGGTAACAACACTCTTTGAAGCCGCTACCTATAAATAGTACTGTAGGAATATTTGCTAAAAAATGAAAACTGTAGCAATTTTTGTACTAGTAGCAGCAATAGCGACTGCAGTAACTACAATCTCGACACTGGCTCCAGCAGCATTAGCAGACAAGAATCACGAGTGTTCAGGAAGTGGATTTGAAAGAGCAGACTGTAATGTGCATGAAAATACAGGACCCATAAGCAAGCAAGACGTAAGATTCCATGAGGGAACCTGTCAAGGTGGACACAGTACCGCTGCATTAGGTCCAAGTGGATGTGATAATCCTATCTTAAGCGATCCAGGTAACAGCGACGATCACCGACAAGATAGCAAGTAAGGTATAGCAAAAAACTTATCCATATTTTTTTGCTACCAAAAAAATGTTCGTTATATTGACGATGTTTTAAGTGATATAGATGACACCATGCTTAAAAGAGGTTATAAACAACTACTATTAGGAAGAGAAATAAAAAATGGTGAATACTATTTAAGTAAATTTGAAGAATTAGTCGATAAGTGTGTATTAGGAATAATAGTGTTAGACGGTTTAAGACCTAATGTAGTATTTGAACTGGGCTTTTTAAAAGGTAGAAATAAACCTATTATTGTTTTGAAATCTCAAAAGGCTTACATAAATATTGAAAATTTGTACAAAGACCCAGGCATCTTAACTAAAATTAAATTGAAAATCAAAAAATCGATCAATCCAAGCCTAGACGTAAACAAGCATTTTTCAGATTGGGGCGGCAAGCACATATCGAACTTTAGGATAGGTTCATCCAAAAAACACGAAGACCATATCTCAAATGTGATTAAGGCTGAATTAGAAAAGATGACATATGAAATATCGGAAGAAACAAAGAAAGTAAATGGGGGAGCATAGAGAGTCAATGATTATATTCCTATGTAATTTCATTTAACACTATTCAATCAATGCTGTCCGCAAGGGATAGAGAACAATTTCCAAAATAAGTGTATGACTGCAGACGAATACGTTAATGCTGTTCAAAAAAGCAATGAAGCAAGCTCATGTGTATTGGGTCATGCATTCAGAGGTATTTACAAAGCTCTTGGCCAAGGTAATACAGTAGAAGGAGTAAAAGATTTGGCTACCGGTATTTTGTGTGATTTTGATTTTCCTACATCATCCGACCAAGGGCTTACTCAACCTGGGATAACCGCAACAGATTCGATTAATTTTTGTAGTATTATACCTGGCATTATAGGGAAAGCATGTAATTCTCCAATGGCAAAGAACTTAGCTGAAAGTTTAGATAAATCAACTATCTCTTCAAATGGTTATAGTGCCACCCTGAATCAACCACCAGCAAGGCCAGCTAGTACAGTGCTGCAATCCACATGTCCTGATGGTTCTGAGATGGATGCCACTGGTAAGTGTGCAATCTCTTCCCAGCTTGCTACTGGGCCTAATGACAATACTCCATCACAATCATTTGCACCAACATCCCCTCTGCTGTTATACATATGTTATACTTACTGACATAGATTTTTAGTCACGGTAGGCTAATGAGCTTGGGTATATGCAACGAGGATACAAGCTGCTAATCGCTGGCGCTGGAATTCTTGCTTTAGGAATAATTTTAATTGGAATAACATTTGTTATATTAAAGCAACAATCATTCTCAATAAATTCAAGTATTGAAACGATTTCTCCTGGTAAATCCATATTCAAGACTTCAGAAGTTCTTGCAGGAAAAAAGATGGCAATAGTTGTTA
The DNA here is from genome assembly GCA_046724555.1 of Thermoproteota archaeon. GTDB lineage: Archaea > Thermoproteota > Nitrososphaeria > Nitrososphaerales > Nitrososphaeraceae > JAFAQB01. Next base: position 2,027 of record JBKOWU010000366.1, read on the forward strand.
ATTATCAACCATCAGATGTACCTTTAAATATTCAAGTCATACAGCAACCAGGTCTAACTAAAGTATTGGATCTCAACTTTACTAATAGATTGTTTACTAGTTTTATGCCAAACAAAGACGGCATGGATAACATTATGATTACTAATCTAGGTACAAAACAGGTAAGTGCAAATACTATATTTGGCAGTAGTGAATTTTTTGATGCTGGAGGTCAACCTAAAACCCCACTTGGTGCCATGGCAATAGCAGGACCATTCTTATCATTTATTGGAATCATAGTTCTGATTATTGGTGGAATTTTTTTGTTAAAGGATAGAATAAAAGGCAAAAGAAGAGACAGCAGCTACAACGAGTAAAACAAGAAAAATAATAAACTAAATGTCATACTGCTAGATATAGTAAGTTATCGTTGTTTGCCTAACAAATCAAGAATATTATTTTTGTTATCCAATAAAGTAGCATAGCTGGGTTACAGTAGTAATGAAACCCTATCTACAACATCTCGCAGTCGATAAAGACGGCCGTAAATTAAAAACTCTGTTTTTGGATTTATTCTTAGATGAAATTGAAAAATCTGCCAGTCGATTGAAGACAGGTTGGTTCCTAGATTATGTTAGGCTAAATGTTATCTCTTACAGAGAGACAAAATTGTTGAAATTTCACCTGGAATAAAAGCATAGTATACATAAACAGTCTAGAGACTAAATTCAGACAGCCTCTGTTTCAATTATTCCTATTCTTCATCATCATGGATCACTATCGACTTCTCGTCTATGATCCAGTAAAGCCAGTCTGCAAAAGGCGCTATATAATATATGAAACAGAAAAGAGGAAAAAAGTTGAGAGCCATTTATCTATCGATCTATCTGTTCATCCAGAACATTGGTTTTGCATGGCAACTGCTATCGAGAATCTCGCGTGTACTCGTCGCGCCGCCTAAACCACGGCCCGGTCTCATTGCGCCCCTTCGGCGCCCGATCTAGCCACTGGTACATCCCCCAGAGCGCGTCGAGGCCGCGCGCGTAGGCGGAGTAGGTGTGGTAGACGACACCGTCGGCGAGCGCGAACGCACTCATGCCAGGGGCCTCGCGAGTGTAGGTGGGGACATCGGTGCCGGTCATGGCCGCGAACTCGGCTGGACCCTCTGAGCGGGCCAAGTGAGTTGTGTCGAGCTCGGTGTAGTTGTAGTCGATGCTGCCGGAGCGCTGCTGCTCCTCAGTGAACGACGTGTTGAAGTCGTAGTTGAAGTCGCTGTCCAACGACGATACCCACGTGAAAGTCCAGCCCATGCGGCGCTTGTAGTCCTGCAGCGCGGCGATCGGGGCGCGCGAGACTGCGATCATTGCGACGTCATGGTGCTCGAGGTGCACGGCGAAGCCATTGAAGCCATCTGCGACCGCCGAGCACGCTGGGCAGCCGCCTGTATACTCGGGGCCGAACATGAAGTGATAGACGAGGAGCTGCGAGCGTCCTCTGAAGAGATCGGCCAGCGACGCCTTTCCATCGTCGGTCTCGAAACGGTATTCCTTGTCGACTCGAACCCACGGCAGCTTCTGCCGCCACTGCGCTAGTTCGTCGCTACGGCGCGTTAGCTCCTTCTCGGCCTTGAGCAGCTCGAGCCGGGCCCCAAGCCACTCTTCACGTGTTCCAATCTTGTGGTCAGTCATTGTTTTTTCCACATCATTTGGTTCATAATAAGTTGTTTGTTGTTATTATTGAGCAG
>JBKOWU010000073.1:0-14225 GCA_046724555.1 Thermoproteota archaeon
GGGCATAAGTAAAATGGTCAAGACTAAAACTGATCTTGGTTTCATACATCGTTTTATGCCTCCAAAAAATGCACCGGGCTCCGAGAGAGCAAAACAAGGAGCAACAGAAGGAAAAACATTTACAACTTTTCTCTTACTTCATGGTACTGGAGGAAATGAACAAGATCTAATTCCATTGGCCAATGAGCTAGATAAGAGAGCAGCCATACTTAGTCCCAGAGGAAATGGCACTACACCCAGATTCTTTCGCAGACTAGCAGAAGGAGTCTTTGATTTGGAAGATTTGAAATTCCGTACAAATGAGCTAGCGGACTTTGTAATTGATGCATCGGAAACTTATAATTTTGATTTGCAACATGCAATAGCTGTAGGATATTCTAATGGTGCAAACATAGCAGCCAGTATGCTATTGCTTCGTCCAGAAATACTCTCTTCTGCTATTCTTTTTCGTGCTATGGTTCCACTTGTACCACAAACATTACCGAATCTTAGTGACAAACGTATCTTCATGTCTTCTGGACTTGATGATCCAGTAGTTTCAAGGCAAGAGGTAGAGAAGCTTTTTGGCTTATTCAAAAAAGCTGGTGCTGATATTTCACTCAGTTGGCAAGAGAGCGGCCATGAGCTAACAATGACGGAGATTCGAAAAGCAAGAGAATGGTTAGTACATTCTGCTTCTTCTTCCTTTGCTTAGTGGTTTTGTATACAGGTTGATTGTTACAAGAGAATTTGGAAACGTAAAACCTTCAGGGGGCTTCTTTGGTGGAGGATCGACTAGGCCTGAAATTAGCGGTGAGATAGAGCCATTGGTGGATGTAAATACAACTGATAAAGAAGTTAAAGTTGTTGCTGAGATACCCGGAATAAACAAGCAGAATATCAAGGTATATGCTTACGATAACTCGGTAGAAATAACAACCAACGATCCAAAAAGAAAATATCATCGCATAGATAGTTTACCGCCTGAAGCAGATATTGAAACAGCTAGATCGAATTACAACAATGGAATACTTGAAATAACATTTAACAAAAAGAAGGAAACGAAGTCAAAGGGAAAGGAACTTAAAGTAGAATAAAAATAAAATGGTGCAGTCTCTAATATAGAAAAAGAATTAGAAATAGATTAGCTTTTTTCCGATTTTGAACTCATGGCTTGTCAAAACTAACAGTCATGACTAAAAGAAAATTATTATAAAAAATTAGGTTATGGCAGGAGAAGAAGAAGAGGAGGAAGAAATGCCTGTATCGCTTGAGCGTCTGCCCCTTGTCCCAATTTCAGGTCTTCCGAATTCTTCCGACATTCTTTCGTACATCTTTAATTCCTGAGTAGATAAAGGTCTGACCTTTTTCATGGCTTCTTCGAAATGATTCATGTGAATTCTTAATTCTGGTAGATGTTTATCTGATTCCTGTGGTTCTGGATATTTTGATACATACTCTCGTAAAGCAAGCATAACTGCAGCAGATGAAAGCGATGCAATATCAGCACCAGTATAACCGTCTGTATGATCTGCAAGTTGCTCAATAGTAACATCCTCGCCAAGTGGTTTCTTTCTTGTATGTATTTTTATAATTTGGATTCTTGAATCTCGGTCGGGAGGAGGAACGTACAGCAATCTGTCAAATCTTCCTGGTCTCAATAATGCCGGGTCTATAATATCAGGTCTGTTAGTTGCGGCTATCACAATCACATTGGTTAATATTTCAAGTCCGTCTAGTTCGGTTAATAATTGGCTTATAAGTCTCTCAGTGACATGAGAGTCCCCTACATTTCCTCCTCTAATTGGAGCAATGGCATCCATTTCATCAAAGAAAATAATACAAGGGGCAGCCTGCCTGGCTTTTCTAAATATTTCTCTAACTCCTTTTTCTGATTCTCCTACCCATTTTGATAGCAATTCTGGACCTTTTATACTAATGAAATTAGCTTCACTTTCATTTGCTGCAGCTTTTGCCATGAGTGTCTTACCGGTGCCTGGAGGACCATAAAGCAATATACCCTTTGGAGGCGTTGCATCAGTATATGTAAATGCTCGCTGGTATTTTAGTGGCCATTCTACTGCTTCTTGCAGTTCCTGTTTTATCGAAGAAAGACCACCGATATCTTCCCACTTTACATCTGGAACTTCAACAAATACCTCTCTCATTGCAGATGGTTCCATTTCTTTTGTAACATCTACAAAATCCTGCATTGTGACTATGATCTTCCGTAGGGTATCAGCAGGTATATTTTCAGATGACAAATCAATTTCTGGCAATATCTTTCTTAATGCCCGCATTGCTGCCTCTTTAGACAAGGCTTGCAAATCAGCCCCGACAAAACCATGAGAGATATCTGCAAGCTTTTCCAAATTAACATCTTTGTCAAGAGGCATTCCTCTTGTATGTATTTGTAAGACCTCTAGTCTACCATTCCTATCTGGCACGCCTATTTCAATTTCCCTATCAAATCTACCAGGACGCCTTAGTGCTGGATCAATAGCATTGATCCTATTTGTTGCTCCTATTACCACTACTTTTCCTCTTGAAGACATTCCATCCATCAAAGACAATAACTGTGCTACAATTCGCCTTTCTACCTCACCTGTTACTTCTTCACGCTTTGGTGCAATAGAATCTATTTCATCAATAAATATGATCGAAGGGGCATTCTTTTCTGCCTCTTGAAATACATTTCGTAATCTTTCCTCTGATTCACCATGATACTTACTCATTATCTCAGGTCCACCTATAGTGTAGAAGTTAGCATTTGTTTCATTGGCCACTGCTTTTGCCAGCAATGTCTTTCCAGTTCCTGGTGGGCCATGTAATAGGACACCTTTGGGCGCTTCTACCCCTAACCTTTTGAATAGTTCCGGATGCCTTAAAGGAAGCTCTATCATCTCTCTAACTCTTCCAACTGCATCGCCTAATCCTCCAATGTCCTCGTAGGTAATAGATGGTACTCCACCTTCTCTTGATATTTGAACTGCCTTTGCGCTTTCTTCAGAAACTGTAATCTTAGTTGAATCACCAATTATAACTGGGCCAGAAGGGTTGGTCGATATTACCACAAGATCTATTCTTTGACCCATGACGCTGATAGGTATTGTATCACCCTTAGTCATCAATTGTCCATTTAGATATTCCCCCAAATACTCCTCTGCTCCTACTATTCTAAGTGGCTCTGTTGGAGCAAATGTTATGCTGTTGGCATATTTTGATTCTGCCCTTCTTATCTCTACTGTGTCATTAATCCCAACATCTAACTTATTTCTTATATAGCCGTCAATACGAATCAAACGCTTTCGTCTGTCGCCTTCTCTTGCTGGCCAGCTTAGAACAGTTGTCTTTTTTCTTCCTGATGATAATTCTATTACATCACCACTAGAAATGTTCAACTGCTCAGCAATGTCCGGATCTATGCGGGCAATTTTTCTTCCAACATCTCTCTGCTCCGCTACCTCTACAACTTTTAAGTTCGTTGATTTGGCTGCTTGTTTGGTTTTATTTCTGTTTTCATTACCATTTCTAAAGCCCTTCGTTTTATCATTGGACTTACTATTATTTCCTATGTCAGAAGACATAGCTATTTACCTGGCTCCCATTTGGATAGCATAGAACTTAAAGGTTGACCAGCATATTAACTCAGTCAAGAAACTGGAAGGAATATCTTGGTAGTATAGTAGTCGAACAAATGTTTTTTTCTTAATAATATGACCCGTAGTTTATTATAACTAGCTATTATTATTATATTGGTTCCAAGGTTATTGAATTAGTATGAGCGAAGACGAAGCATATGACGAACTGAAAAGAGAAGAGATTAAAGAAGAAACTCATGAACTAGAAGATAGCGAAGAAGAAGAAGGATCCGACGACGCTACAGATGAAGAATCATAATTCTCACTTTTTTCTAATTCACTTAATATAATAATGCTTCGTACTGTAGATAGAAAACTTTACAGCTTATCTTACCCTTATTACAATTCATAATGCTCGAAGCAGTAGCTTGGGGGTTTTACAGGCTTAATCCTGAATTATTCAAACTTCCAAAGACATCTTCTAGCTTCTACAATATAATCAGGCCAGTTTTTACCCATCAAAGATAATGAAAAAACGACCACCTAAGCTTCCATCGGGTAACGGAATTGATTTCATGTCATACGCGGTAACCTTGTCATTTATTGCAATATGGTCACAACTGAAAACCCTTTTTTCTCCAAAGATTTCCATGATTTTGGCTTCGCGACAACCAAAATCTCCAATCTTTAATGTGGGTGAAATTTCAATAATCTTATCAATAATCGTATCTATCATTTTTCGGTAAGGGATGACTTTCCAGCTTTTGCTTGCTTCTCGATATAACCTATGATATTCTATCCACTCTTTTGGATTGTTATATGCAGCAATCATTTCATCAATGCTTGTTGCATCTATGTTCGCTATTAGCTATGTACAACTAGCAGCAGCACAAGGTAATCAGAGCAGTAGTAGTAACAAGACTAGCGGTGGCAACCAGACCAGTGGTGCAGCAGCTGGCGGTAACAAGACTAGCAGCAGCAATCAAACTGGCGCTGGCGGTAACATGACAGCTGGTAACATGACAACTGCTGGCCTAGCGGCGGCTGGCGGCACGACAACTGGTGGTGGCAGCTCCGGCGGTGGTGGCGGTTAAGCACCTCAACACACAGTCCTGTGGTTCAGTCAACACTGGGTATAACCAACAAATCTTCTTTTTTTGACCGTCTATCTTTCTTTAAGAGTAGCTTTTACGTAATTTCTTTAGACAGAAAAAATTGTGCATAACTATACAATAATTAGATAGCACGAATATATTGCAGTTATTCTAAATGGTAACTAATATCATATTAAATGTGGTTAAATGTCCAAAAATTGTTATATACCATTAGAGGCAATGATGTTATGCTGCTGCATCTGTTGTATGTATCATAGAAAGCTACTTGTTTCAAGCTTTCTATGCAACAATCGTAGCATTATTGCGTTGACTTCACCAAATACTTGCAAACTGCACAATCAATGTTGATTCATTTCAAATAAATCATAACATGACTCTACTACGACCAACCTTTTATCTTCCCATATATCCAATATCCTGCCCCAATAATAATTGCTAAAATAATTAAGCCTACGATTATAGGAGCTAATATCTTAAGACAGTCAAGACAAGACAAGACAGGGTTAGTAATCTGAAACGTAGATAATTGTCCAAAGTCGTTATATACAATAGCTGTATTAGAATACGTCTAGTACAGGGTTCCTAAAGAAAAGAAAAAGCTAGCACGACTCATATTGTCTTTCCACTGAGCAGCGAATAAGAGGAGCCCCGCTGCTTAGGAGGTTGGTTATCTCTTGTTCATCTATTAACTAGATGTGTTTGTGTTCATTAGAATTGTTATCTTCTACCACGAGTACCTGTCCATGATGGTTTACCAATTTTTGTCGCTGCTCTTCTGCAAGTGTATTAAAATCTTGTTTATGAAATACACAAAATCGCTTTAGATCTGTGTCAAACCGAGATGGCATTGATAACTCATGTTCAACAAGTTTTTCCTTCTTACCATGATGGAAAAATGGCCCAGCATCAGCAATTACCAAAACCCCATTTTCTTGAATCTCGGTGCTCAAAAAATAATCTCTATAAACTATATTGTCTTTAGCCTCTTTAGGGAAATAGCAAAACATGTCAAAAGCAAAATCTTCATTAAGGAACAAACTTGTCTCAGGTCATAGATTTTCAAATGAACTATTTATAGGGTCTTTCTTAACCGTAACTTTGTTTCTGTTTCTTGTACCTATTCTCAGCACACTTCCTGATATTGCAGTTCAAGTACTTGCCCAGCCAGCTCCTATATCTAACAACAACAATAATGCTACTACAAACACTACGGCGGCAGCATCACCATCATCAAAAACACAGTCAAACCAAACAGGTGTTATTAATGATCAACTCATATTAGGAAGTCCATTCCTAGAAGAAAAAGGAAAGGTTATAGTGCAAAGAGTAACTGGTATTACAAACGGTCTGCCCAGAATAGAAACTTCTTTTTCCGCAAACGATACAATTAATGGAAATACAGCTGCAAGAGAAATCGGATCCTATGTAACTGTTCCCAGACCTAGCAATGGTAATAGCAATATATTGTTTGGTGAAGGACAGGGCGCAATAACTACTAAAGATGGTGAATTGGCAACATGGACTGGTCAAGGTATAGGGCATTTTACTTCTGATGGTACAATAGTATTCAGAGGATCATTGTTCTTTACCACTACTTCAACAGGTAAACTAGCATTTCTAAATAATATGGTTGGAATGTTCCAATACCAGGTGGACTCATCAGGTAATACATCTGCAAAAGTATGGGGATGGAAATAGAGCCATGATGGGAAGTAAATTAAAGATCAAAAAGAATAAGATAATGGTTGGGATGCATTTGCAAGCCATACAAATAGAGGCTTTTATGAATTGAGCTTTTTCAAAAAGCTTAGGAGAACCATTGGTAGTAATGTCGATATTCATAAGACGCAGACAATAAAAACAGACTCCGATGCAATCTTTTCACTCTCTTCAGCATACATCACTTTGGAGAGCAAACTTGGTCTAAAAAGTACAGGAAGGTGTGCTATTTGCGTTAAGAATGTAAATACCGTAAACTTTAGCGAAATGCAACAATATATTCAAAAATTTCTTAGCACTGCTATGAACACAGATTTCGGTATTTCATTTCATACCTCTGTTGATAATTATGGATACCTTTGGATTGTCCTATCTGGGAAAACAATTGAAGGCATTGTTGCTGCAATAAATGCAGTTGGTGATACTATTAATGAAAAGGGTTTCTCAAAGCAGTTGCTTGCAGCAGTTTTTGAACTTACCAGTGGTTATAATACTCTATATCTGATTTATAATTATAAACTTGACAAGTTTTACCCTTTTGTTCCTATAGGGAGAGAAGCAGCAGAAGCACCAAAGAGAAGGAATAATGAAGAAGAAGTTAAAATCATGGAAACTATCTCAAACGAGATCCCATTCGAAAAAGATCTATCGTTTTGGTATCCTATATGGGATCTGCCAATCTAAAACTCATAGATAAACAAAAACTGCACCTTTATTTTTCTGGAATTATCCCTTCGCCTTTGAACATATTCTTTGCTTCTTCTACTGAAAGATCTGCACTAGGTACAATGATATCTGATTGTACTATTTCTTTGTCGTCTAACGGTCTGCCTTCTGTTGTTATTATGTTTACCATTTCTTCTATTTTGTTTCTGAATTGGCTTTCGTCCGTCTTACTATTTCTACTATCTTTCTTTAGCATATCCACTATTTTATTATCAATTAAATTTATCTTGTTCATGGTTGATTGATTAATCCTAAACTGGCCCCTGCCTGCTATTCTTACAATAGTGATATCGTTATGATTATTGTTAGCAGTGGATGATGAAGTATCCATTTTGAATCATTGCACAGCCTTGTGTTAAGCTTTCATCTTTGCTAATTCCTGATCAACTGATTGTTGCATCGAAAGTTTATCTAATTCACTTCCAATATCTGCCCCTCCTTCAGCGCCTTGAGAAGAACTATAATCTGTAAGCACTCCTGTATCGATCATCTCATCTAGTGCCTGAGCTCTGGCTTTCATCTTTTGAGTTTTGTCCTCAGCCCTATCTAGTGCCATACCAACATCATGCATTTCTTCAGAAATCCCTGTAACACTTTCATTTATCTTTACTTGAGCTTTTGCAGATGAGTACTGAGCCTTAATCACTTCTTTTCTTGTTTTAAACTCTTCAACTTTAGCCGAAAGACGCCTTTCAGTATTTTCAAGCTTATCTTGCTCTGCTTGCATATCTACAATTTGTTTGTCTAGGTTTTGTATTTGCATTAATAGTGCATTTTTTCTCTCTAATGCTTGTCTTGCCAAGTCTTCTCTATTTAGCTCAAGTGCATGACGAGCTTGTTGTTCTAAAGTGTCAATGCTAGTTGAAAGCTTTGACTTTTGGATCTGCAGTTGATTTTTAGCTGTTACCACTTGTGCGATATTTCTTCTTAAATTGTTTATAAGTTCTGTTTGTTTTTCAAATGAATAATCAAGCATTTCATCAGGATTTTCAAATTTATCTAGTGTACTATTTGCTTTTGCCTTAAAAACAGTTGAGAAACGGTTTATCAGACCCATATGAATTTGTACGTCCATTATTGTTCTTAATTCATTATTAATGTTATATGCAGAAGATGCACGGGATTAGAAAATAATGACGCCCTTTTTTATTAATGAGGAAGTTGGAATTTGTATCTGTCATGAAACAGAAGACTTCTTTTACTACGAAATTTTATAATTTCATACTTTTAGAAAATCATTTGTAATTTAAAATACTTTTATAATTTATTATGCTACTGGTTCTCAGTGAGTACGATAGTTGTTAGAAAGCAATTGCTACGTACATTAGCAATAGCAACGGTATTCACTATTCTTTTGGTTTCAAAGATATTTTTCTTAGAAACTTTGACTTTTAATCCAATAATTGTATTGGGATTAGAAGCTAGTAATAATGATAATGCGAATAATGGTAATGCGAATAATGGTAATGCCATAACAACCACTACTCTAGTAAATCCAACAATTAATCGCATTTCTGATATAGTCTATAATGCAGCATCATCGTCTTCTAATTATGTTAGCAAACAAGATGTTGAACAAACCATCTCTCAAATTATTCTTTTGACTCAAGCGAAAGCAGGTCAAGATAAGGCTCAACAATTTTTGTCCAGTATCGCAGAACAAGTTGCATTGAATCCTAAGGGTTCCGTATCCCAATCGTTAATCAGATTTGCACAAGAATATGATCAGGAACGAAATAGGCTATTGGATCAAACTATATCAGCTGCACTTGTGACAAACTCACCTGTGCCAAGTGCACTGACTATTGCTGCTGTTTTAACAATTAATGGAGCAACAGAAAATACGGTGGATACCATTTCAAGATATTTAGCATCTTCTACTGGTATTGGAGCAGAAGTATATCAAGAAGTATTGCAACAAATGGCATTGAGGATTTCCAATACTGACGGAAAGTATAGAGCAAACGATATTATAAATTACCAGCTTCCACGAGCAGTTCTTCAAGCTAACACACGACAGATGGTTCAGCCATTATCATCATTTGCATGGAATTTGCAGTACGGTCACATCAACACATTTGACGAAGGGCTAACAGACATGACAATAGGTATACTGCATGGTAATACATTACAGTCTTCCTTAATTGGCGTTCCTTTTGCTGGTAGCAACACGTATGGTAGTGGTATAGGTAGTAGCATTTATGCTCCAAGTTCACCACTTGGGTCATATGGAGAAGGATACTCTCCACCATCTTCCTTAGGCTCTGAAACGCCACAACAAGATCTACGTTCTATGGACTCTATGTCAGAATCTTCGACCGATCAAGGTCAGTCAAATTCACAATTGGATAATGGTGGAGATAGTAATACTCCACAACAAGATCTACGTTCTATGGATTCAGGAAATGATGATTCATTCCCATCTGGCAATAATAACGAGGATATTGGTAGCGGACAAGGAGAATCAGAGTCGTCAGATGCTGGTGGCGGTACTCCACAAGAAGATTTGAGGTCTATGGATTCTTAGCTGCCCAAACTATATGTAATTGTATTACGTCAAATCGACTTGCTAAATAATTTTGCTTTTTTGAGATTACTGATTATATCATAATTTACATGCTGTAATTGAATTGCTTACCGTTGCCAGTATTCAGTTAAGGTTTAAAGTTAGAATATTCTGACAACTCTGTGGTTGCTTCTGATGATGGGTTGATAAATATTGCCTGATTCATTACGAATTTCCACGCTAAACCATTAATCTTCCATTCAGCATAATGTTTTGTATCAATCAGATATTGTTTAATTACTGGGTTTTCACAGGTGAGATTTGCATCGGCGCCAGATGGATTCTGTGTTGCAACTAGTAACGGGTATAACTTACAAACTTCATAGATATACGACAGATCAATATCACATTGGGCCTGGTACATTGGCATTGGCTTGTACATATTGCATACGGTCTTAGAGTTAGTTATTGAGGTCCACATAGCTGTTTTAAGTGCATTCCAAGCAATCTTTTGTTCTGGAGCAGTGTTGCTAGAATTTGCTTGATCATGAACTGCAATGAAGAAATCTGTGAAATAGATGCCATTTTTGTAAAGTTGCACAAGGTCTTTGACATGTGTGTTTGTACTATAAACTGGATTAGGCAATTGTATTCCTAATACTGTTGTCGGTCCTACAGTGATAACTCCTATTATGAAGATGGCGATGACCATTAAAACTTTTAATGCTTTTCCATATTCACCGTTTATGTATTCATCAATCACTGCCGTTGACGTCCAGATTACTCTGTATAATATTAGTTAAATATTAGCTCAAAATGGAGCAATATATACATATGTATATATCAACACACATATTAAACTTTCAGTAACAACGCCAATCAACCTTCAGGGGGTGATCTTTCGCTAAGGTATTTTTCGTAGTCAAAAACAATATTCTCTTGGTCTTTTGACTGAATTGACTCTCCTCTTATCTTTCGTAGTTTATTAATAGCCTGATACGCATTCAAAACATTTCTTTTCTTAAGAAGGTATGCAGCCAATATAGTTCCAGTTCTTCCTTTACCACCTGAACAATGCACCATTACTGGCCTTCCATTATCTATTTGTCTACTTATGTAATTAACTACATAGTCTAACTCTTCCAGAGAAGGTGCTCTGTAGTCTTCTATACTTAAATGAAAATAATCAATCTTTCCTTCCCCGATACCACTTCCACAATAATAACTCACTCTAGTATCGTGGTATTTCCATCAGGATATATTATAGTTATCTTCTCGTTTATGGTATCAACTGCAATTTTTTTATTTTCAACGACCTTATTTTTGGTTATAACTAATTCTCCTATCTGTACTATTGTTTTACTAACTACTACTTGCTCGCCCAAAATAGGGATTATTTTTTTAGTTTCTTTATCCGCATCGGCATCACTTTTATTACGATTGTAATTTTTATTATTGTTCTTATTATTATCATCTATATCCTCAAATAATGGTGTCAATTCTCTAGTAGATTCATTACTCTCCAATATTGAATATTGCTTCTTTTTACTATTATCGTCTATCTCCTCAAAGCTTTGAACTATTTGTTTGTTCACTTCAGATAACACATCTTCTTCCTGATTACCTTTTTCATACGATTTCATAAGTCTATCATTGATGTATACTTCTTCACTAGATACAGGTACCTCTATCTTTTTAGTTTTAGTAATCCACCTTTTTTCTATTTTTGCACGTTCCGTACGAGTTTTCTTTGATACAGAAAACCGTTCCTCTAAAACTGGAATTATGTTAGCAATTTGTATAGATTTCTCAATCTTAGTAGATGAATCTCTAGGATTATTATTCTTTTCATTTTCATTATTACTGTTTGTCTGTGTCTTTTTACTCTTCTTTTCAGTTTCTGAAATCTTTCTTTCAGTTAGCTTTCTGGTCATATCCGTTGCCGACGATGAAATACTATAGCAATCCATTGGTTATAATAGTTGAAAAAGAAATGAAAGGAAAACACCGCATTTTGCATTACTCTTCTTGTTCCTTTTCTCCTTCTTTCTCTTCCGTTACTTCTTCCCTGCAGCATTTTTAACACTAACTTTTTCGCTTATCAATTGTTCACTTACTGTTTTAGTTTCACTTACGGGTTTTTTCTTTATTATTATCTCTTCTTTCACATAAGGCTTCTTTTCAACTACTATATCTTCTTTTTTTAATGGAATAGTAATTTCTGTTTTAGATCGTACTACTTCTTCAGAAGTTGATGACGAAGATGAGGTTTTATCCACAGGTCGCTTCTCAATAATTAATTCTTCATGCATCAATTGTACTTCAACAGTCTGAGTTTCCTTTGTTGGTTCCTTTATTATTTTTGCCTCTTGCATAGTTTCGTTTTTTGATACCTCTAATTTCTCTTCAATTACTGGTATGGGCCTTTCAATATCTGAGGCAGTGGTTGATGTTGATGTTGATTGACTTTCAGTTGCTTGCTTTAAAACCGACTCATTAGTAAATCTCTCTTTTGCTTCTTCTTCTGTTATATCGAACAGCAAGGTATGACCATTGAATCCATGTGGAATTGATTTAGGTAGATAAAATTTTTCTTTGTTTAGAGTACCTCTTTCTGTAACTACGATATCATCTTTTACCTCGAGTACTTCACCAAGATCTGCATCATTTCGTCCTCTTGCTTCTTTTTTTATAACGTCATTCCAATCTGTAACGTGACCAAAAGTACTGCTTTCCATCGCTAAGTAACAGTATATTATGTTTTATAGAATATAATACTTTGATAATAATCTGGTTGTTATGATTAAAGAAATTGAAAATATAAACCAAAGTGATGGAATGTGACGAGAATTAAGACAGGCTGAAAAAATTTTGGAAGAAATCTGTTGGAAGAAAGTTTTGGTACGATAATGAAAAAGAGTGAGAGATGCTCGCTAGAATATTCATGAGTAATATGCATAGCGAATCGTGTGTCAACTCAAAATTCAATATTTGTATGTGTTAACTATTTGTTTCTATTCTATACGACTACTTGTTAGACCCCGCAGCACCCTGTTCATATTCGCTGCCAGTATCAGCAGCGCCAGCAGTACCTTTTGTCATGCCGCTTCGTCTAGCTCTTTCTGTAGCATCTTGACTGCTACTTGTACTTTGTTTTCCTGGTTCTACAATATTTAGCTCACTTGGGTCTCTTCTAACAGCTGTTGGTTCATGTTCCTTTATTTTAGCAGGAGTCATTGGTTCTTTCTCTCTGTATTCTGTCAACGGGTCATCTTTTCTGCCAACCTCTGTACCAGGACCACCTTCTTCAAATTTGCTGGTTTGTCCTCCGCTACCACCACTGCCAGTAGAAGAGGAAGTACGACCAACAGTTTCTTTATTAGTACTTGCTACTTTGTCTTTAGCACCACTCATTTTCTCTTTAGTGGTAGAAGCGCCTTCCTTGGTAGTACTTGCTACTTTGTCTTTAGCACCCTTTAACTTTTCTTTAACTTTATCTGTTATCTTAGTCATTTACCGTTATTGTTACGATGCCATCTATTAATTCACGTATATAATATTATTATATAAGTATCTTCTGATTGTGTTTTACATCAAACTATAGTGGTAGGTGGTTAACGTATATCAAATTGCGGTATAGACGCTGGTTACTAAGAACCATGTATTTTTCATATGCATCATCAATATCTAGTCATCCTTCTCATGATCAGATTCTGAAAAATTGGCCCGACCTGATCTGTAAAAACGGGCCGGAATGGGCAATATCTGCAGAGAAGGATAAGAGAGGTGTTTCCTTCTTATCCCGACTAAAGTCTTAGCATAATATCAGATAAATCTTTGCTCGTCTTTGTATTTGCTTTACATTTCAATATTTATATCTACAGCAACACAGCAACCTAGCAAGCTAAAAAATCATTTTTTTTAGAATTCTTTGTTCTTCAAAATGGATTTGGCAATATTCACAATCCTCGCGCAGCTGCAAAACCTGTCCTTTGTATTCACATGGTCTTTTAGATGAATTTTTGCTTGATCAACTTCTCTTTTAATTTGGTGTTTAACGGCTTCATTTATTGATAATACCTCGTCGTCAAAAAAGCTGCCGCTATTCATATTATCTTACTTTAAATGGATCAAAAGATAATAAAGCATTCATTACTTATTTATGACATCACTCTATATAATATGCCAGAGTATTGTTCTGCTCAATATGATTGGTATGATAAGCGAAAACCTTTTCATCACTCTTGCCACATCAACAAATGACCATTTGTCAATTTGCTCAGTTATCCAGATATGCTTAAATATCTTAAATAAACAACTAATAGGGTGACTGAGATAGATTGGAATGAATTGGTACAATCAAAAAAGTCAGTCATGGCTTGTGATAAGTACTTTTGTGGAAATGTGATAGCTCAATATCATGATGATATAATAATAATAGAAGGTACTACTATAAAATCACATGAATATATCGTGCCAAAATCAAAAGTAGATCATTACGACGGAAATGATATTTATCTCAATATCACTCGCGATGATATAATGTTAAATTTTGATTTCTAAGATAGTAGTATATCATCTTTAAATTATTTATTGTGT
>JBKOWU010000050.1:0-14252 GCA_046724555.1 Thermoproteota archaeon
TGTGAGATTTTTATAAAATGGGATGGAATATTCTGTCCTTGTTGTGGATGTAGATTAAGGATAGGACCCAGACTATTCAAACATAAAGCAAAATTGAGAATCAAGGAAAAACAAAAAGAAAAGCAAATGCAAAAAGCTCAAATGAAAAATATTAGCAATATTATATTGCGTGCACAATAGCAGTCTTGGAGTATAAAGTCTAATGATTTAAAGAAGCAGCGGGATCATGGAACAGAACAGTAACCCGCTGCTTGTGGATACTGTACATCTTCTTTTTGTCAATGCCTACATGAACAGGTAGCAAAAATAAAACTACTCCATAATATTTAAAAATTAGTAACAGTTTGAACCCTAGTATTAGAAATATCAGAATATGATGGATATGGTGCTACTTTATGGCAATATAGGAATTTATATTATTATTATTGAATTTCAAAAAACTCATGGTGGAAGGATGTGGGCTGAGAATAACAAAGATGGTGAAAAAGGTGCGACCTTTTACTTTACTCCACCATTAACAAAATAGACTGTCAAAAGTATTAATTAAAATAAATCAAAAGTATCTTGAATATTTGTTGTACTTTGGTCAGATGAGGTCTTTTAAGTGAAGACAATTCAGGTCTACTATCTATACCATCTTTTAATAATCCTGTTTTTGTGCAGGTAATTCTAAAATCTTATGGATGATGTTATCATGGTCAGCTTGTACTTCTGTGGTTATATATAGAAGATGATTTTGGCATAGTGGCATGGTAATGCGTTTGACTTTTTCATACTCAGCTAACACGTATTTTCCCCGTCCTATCTTTGGTGCAAGGCTGCTTCGTGTCCTCCATGCATCGATAGCCAATTTCAAAGACTTTTTGCTTTCTTCTGGTGAAAGCAGGTTCTCTGTACCTTCACGATAATCAGAGTACATTATTTTTCCATTAACGTCACATATTGTAATCAACCTAATGTGCTGGTCTATATTCATAATTTGTTCGTAAATGCGTTTGTAATCATGCCAGTTATGATGAGTGAGTTTTGGTCGGTGGTCTTGTTCTCTGCATCTATCAGAGCAGTAGGTTTTTCCACAGCAAAAACATTCGATAACGTAATCCTGTGACTTTTTCAGACATACTATACAGGTTGTGCTCATGTCCATAGATTCTATATGCATGAAGTACAATAAATGAATTTTTTGAATATTGTATATTCATTTGTTATTATAATTTCACAAATCCTGAGATATTATATATTTATTACATTAATTCCATAATTTTGTTATGACTTTACGATTAGATGGTGCGATATTTTCGCCTAGTATCAATTATTTCTCTTTTCTAAGGGAATTTAGTAGTCACTCTTTTGCATGTGCTCTATTAACACATGACGTTGCATATCGCCCAAGCTTTCAAATTTTGCGTTACATAGTTTGCAAGTAATGCTATCTTGCTCTAATAACGCATCTTCTTTAGATAACATTCTGTCTGCTTGCCAATACTAAGAGATTATATTAGACCATACTCCTGACCTAATGAGAATGAATTCTAAGAATACTTCCTTAACATTAGGGATAGCTACAGCATTAACATTAGGTATAGCAATTATGTTTGCTTCGCCATTATCTGCAACTACAAATATGGGCGGCGGTATGATGATGACTGCACCATCACAGCAGCAATCTGGTGGAATCCCCGGTCAAAGCAACATCATACAACCAGGACTATATTCAAGTGGTACAATTGCAAGTCTACAAAACGATAAGGATGGAAAACCTACTTGGGTTGTTTCTGGTTTATGGAGAGGTAGTTTAACTAATATGACGTCTTCTGCTGCAATGATGTCATCATCAAATGCAAACAATACCACAACAAACAAAACGAATCTTCCTATTGCAACGTTTAACTCAGCATTTAATATGGTAATGCTAAATGGAAGTGCATTGCACAAGCATCAGATATCTAATGTTACGTTGACAGGTATGTCTATGCCAGACAAAAAAACTGTCGTATACAATGGAACTGCCACAATAACAATGAAAGAAGGACCGGTTAATGACGTGCCTCTAAGTATTAAGACGCTAAATGATAACGTAATAAGCATTTGGGTAGACCCAGCAAAGACAATGAATCATTTTGGTAATACTCCAATATATGGTACTATTACACAAGAGGTTCTTGTAAGAAAGTAGAAGGAAAAAATAAAATAATATTTAATCTCGTTTTTTATTCCTTTTCTGCATGGTATATTATAGTTACAAATTTATAATTCAATGTCCGAAAAGTGCAGCATAACTTGCACCAGCTATAATAATTCGTTTAAATAAAGTTTATTGGTAGTAGAGGCTATAAAGATGCAGCTAGCGACCCATCACTTGATGACCCATCATGAAGCCAAAAGATAAAATGTGTTAGGTTGTTTTGCTATTCACTGTTTTGTAGACTCCTCAACTGCTAACCTATTATTACTTCCATTTAAAGTAAGGAAAGAATCTAAAATACTCAAGTTGCTGATGGCAGCTTAACTATGTCAAGGTTTTGCTTCATATACTATGTTAAACGGTGTCTGAGTAGCACGTCTAAAATGCTTAAAGCCACCAGCCTTGACTACTTTTGATATACCTGCCTCTCCTGCTTGTGCGCCTAATGCAGGCCCATTTTGACTCAATGACGCGGATACAGACAGCATAGTTGAAGCAGCATAAAACATTCGGCCTAGTGGGTTTAGGTTATCTTCTGTTTTATCATTTGCAAATGGCACTACTATCATTACTGTCCCATCAGGTTTTTTGAGTGTTTGTGCATGAGCCGCTACTCAGTGTGGGTCTTCCATATCATCTAAGCAATCAAAATATGCTATCACTAATAGATAGCAGTCTCATAGAGACTAGTGTAGTCGGTCCTCGCCTATAGGAATAGTATCAACTACAGTGTTAGTTGAGCTATCTATTACGGAGATATTGTTTGAATACTGATTAACAACATACATGTTACCACTATGCGAGTCAAAAACAATTGCAGATGGTTGCAAACCCACAGGGATATCCTTTATCACGTCATTAGTTAAGCCATCTATTACCGAGACTGTACCTGAGGCTACATATATGAGGCCGTTAGTTGGATTAAAGGCAACACCAACTGGAGACCAACCCACACGTATATTCTTTATTACAGTGTTAGTTGAGCCATCTATTACGGAGACGGTATAGGAACCTTCATTTGCCACATATAAATTGCCATTATCTGGGTCAAAAGCAATTCCACGCGGATGGCTACCTACATGTATATTCTTTATTACAGTGTTAGTTGAGCCATCTATTACCGAGACTGTACCCAAGTCTGTATTAGTTGCATAAGTATAGCCGTTAGATGGATTAAAATCAAAACCAACTGGAGTTTTGCCTATATTAATATTCTTTACTATAGACTCAGCCGAAGCACTTTCTAAGCCTAAAGAGGCGCCAAATACTAATAATGCAACTACCATAACAACTAGTAAGGTAGGTATTGATTTACAAAAAGCATTCAGTTTCTCTATCAATCAAACCTAGTTTTGATGCTATACACATAAGCTGTAAGATACATTATATAGCACAATATAATAATGCGAACGTTACCCATTTTTTTTATATATTTTAGTTATATTAGTTATAACCAGTAAAAGGCACAATAGCTATATAATTTGTAAAAGGTATAGAATGAATTATGGTCGTATGCAGCAGCAGTAAATGTAGGAGCTACAAGCGCAATATTAACTGCTTTATTCCATATGCCATCATTAGAAGAATTAGTATTGTTATTACCACTACTGATACTATTTTCTAGGTTTGCTATGCTAATACGTCTGGTCTGATCTCATCAGGTTGTTATACGGCCAACGCAAAAACATTATGACTACTGCAGCGATAGATGAAAGATTAGATGAGTTCACTAGTTTGAAAAGTATCCTCAGTATTATAAAAATTGTAGTATCGATTGGCCCATTTGTTAGCTACTCTATTTTCAGAATCCACAAAACATGATGCTAAAAACGATATCTGCAAAGACATTTTTGATCTGTAAATACATGAAATAATTCCCGTAGACATGCACAAGTAGGACGCAAACGATGAGTATACAAGATACTAAATGATGGCTCTGTATTAACTAGTTGTGATCATATGCTAGGTTGGTAGCTAGTTGTTTGAAATAAGGTTGTGGTTGTCAGAGTTGCGATATCAAACTAGGACATAGTTGCACTATTGCAGTAATTATGGCAAATACATACACATGATGCCGCTCACTCATTCCACAGTAACTTAAGTATACATTCCACCACTATCTGACTTTTTAAGCTCTATTGTAACTTTATCACCAACTTTTATTCCTATGTCTTCATATTCTTTCATACTCATTTTAAATGTAGGTGAATCACTCAATGGGCCACTACCACCAATCATTTTGGAAATATTTCCCATTGCCTTAGGTAAGTTCTTCATTAAATCCTCTGGGGAAGTAAATGCCATTACATTTGGTCCAAAAGGATTTTGCTGCTGTTTTTCTCCTGACCTGTAATCATTAGGATCACTAAATGTGGCGTAAACGTAAGGACTGCCGTCCTGGGATGCCTCGATTCTGGCAACTATGAAATCTTTTTTCATAAGTATCTATTTAATTATCTAACAATACCACCTTATAATTTTTTAACATAACGGCAAGCATAGCGCCCTTTATTAATTAGGTCTTATTGTAAAAACGCATGGTCGATTACAATACTTATAGAAAATATATTTGAGTTAATCCTATACTTATATGCTTTTCCTAAGTGTTTTTCAAAAGTTTGAAAAGCTGTGACTTCTTTCATAGGCAGACGTAATGCAAATAAAATCAGCAATGTATCATAATCTTGTACAGAGATTAATTGTGATAATGCCAAGGAGATTGCTGTAGAATATAAAACTAAATTCCCAAGAACTTGTATATTTATTTATGTTCAAGTCACCTTTTAAAGTTAAATCGTATCAAGCACAAGATACTGCAACTATCTAATACCTGGTCAATATTTTTATATAATACTGGTTGCAAAAGGTGTGCGTTATAGCTGACAAAATCGCAGCGCGATATGATATATTTATGTTTGCTACGAACCTCTTTTACAAAATTTTGCGATGATGCTATTAGAGAGTAATTGCAAAACAAAGATATTGTAAAAAATTAAGTTATGGCGGAAGAAGAAGGAATATCTGCGTCACTAATATCGCTTGAACTTCGTCTCCTTGTTCCGATCTCCGGTCTTCCAAATTCTTCTGATATTCTTTTGTACATCTTTAATTCTTGAGTAGATAAAGGTCTGATCTTTTTCATCGCTTCTTCGAAATGATACATGTGAATTCTTAATTCTTGTAGATGTTTATCTGATTCATTTGGATTTGGATATTTTGATACGTACTCTCGTAAAGCAAGCATAACCGCAGTAGATGAAAGCGATGCAATATCCGCACCAGTATAACCATCTGTATGATCTGCCAATTCTTCTATAATGACATCTTTAGCTAGTGGTTTTTTTCTTGTATGGATTCTTATGATCTGTACCCTTGAATCTCGGTTAGGAGGGGGAACATACAGCAACCTATCAAACCTTCCTGGCCTTAATAATGCTGGATCTATAATATCAGGTCTGTTAGTTGCGGCTATTACAATCACGTTAGTTAGTACTTCAAGCCCATCTAATTCAGTTAATAATTGACTAATCACTCTTTCAGTGACATGCGAATTGCCAAAATCTCCTCCTCTTATGGGAGCAATGGCATCTATTTCATCAAAGAATATAATACAAGGTGCTGCCTGCCTGGCTTTTCTAAATATTTCTCTAACTCCTTTCTCCGATTCCCCTACCCATTTTGATAGCAATTCTGGTCCTTTTATGCTTATGAAGTTAGCTTCACTTTCATTTGCAGCAGCTTTTGCCATGAGTGTCTTACCGGTACCTGGAGGACCATAAAGCAATATACCCTTTGGAGGTGTGGCATCTGTATATGCAAAAACTCCTCTATATTTGAGTGGCCATTCTACTGCTTCTTGTAATTCTTGTTTGATATCGCCTAGCCCACCGATATCTTCCCACTTTACATCTGGAACTTCAACAAATACCTCTCTCATTGCAGATGGTTCCATTTCTTTCGTAACATCTACAAAATCTTGCATTGTGACTATGATCTTCCTCAAAATCTCGCTTGGTATATTTTCAGATGACAGATCTATTTCTGGTAATACCTTTCTTAATGCCCGCATTGCTGCTTCCTTAGACAAGGCTTGCAAATCAGCCCCAACAAAACCGTGGGAGATATCTGCTAGCTTTTCCAAAATAACATCTTTGTCAAGAGGCATTCCTCTTGTATGTATTTGTAAGATCTCTAGTCTACCATTCCTGTCTGGTACGCCTATTTCAATTTCCCTATCAAATCTACCAGGACGTCTTAATGCTGGATCAATAGCATTGATCCTATTTGTTGCTCCTATTACCACTACCTTTCCTCTTGAAGACATTCCATCCATTAAAGAGAGAAGCTGAGCAACTATTCTTCTCTCAACTTCACCTAATACTTCTTCTCTCTTGGGAGCTATGGAATCAATTTCATCTATGAATATTATCGAAGGAGCATTCTTTTCTGCTTGTTGAAAGATATTTCGTAGTTTTTCCTCAGATTCCCCATAATATTTGCTCATTATCTCAGGTCCGCCTATCGTATAGAAGTTAGCATTTGTTTCATTGGCTACTGCTTTTGCCAGCAATGTCTTTCCAGTTCCCGGTGGGCCGTGTAACAGGACACCTTTGGGCGCTTCTACCCCTAACCTTTTGAATAGTTCCGGGTGCCTTAAAGGAAGCTCTATCATCTCTCTAACTCTTCCAACAGCGTCACCTAATCCTCCTATATCCTCGTAGGTGATAGACGGTACTCCACCTTCCCTTGATATTTGTACTGCCTTTGCGCTTTCTTCAGAAACTGTAATCTTGGTGGAGTCGCTAATTATAACTGGGCCAGAAGGGTTGGTCGATATTATAACAAGATCTATTCTTTGGCCCATGACACTGATAGGTATTGTATCACCCTTAGTCATCAGCTGTCCATTTAGATATTCCCCCAGATACTCCTCTGCTCCTACTATTCTAAGTGGTTCTGTTGGAGCAAATGTTATACTCTTGGCGTCTTTTGATTGTACTTTTCTAACTTCTATAGTGTCGTTAATCCCAACATCTAGCTTATTTCTTATATAGCCATCAATACGAATCAAACGCTTTCCTCTATCGCCTTCTCTTGCCGGCCAGCTTAGAACAGTAGTCTTTTTTCTAGCGGATGACAATTCTAGAGCATCTCCTGCAGAAATGTTCAGATGTTCAGCAATGTCAGGATCTATGCGGGCAATTTTTCTTCCAACATCTCTCTGCTCCGCCACCTCTACAACTTTTAAGTTTATCGCTTTGGTTGCTTGTTTGGTATTATCAAGACTATTTTCATTAATATTGCTACCATCGTTAGCTTTTTTATCATTTTCTTTATTGTTGATACTATTATTGTCTATATTGTAAGACATATCTTTCTTATCGTCGCTCTGAGTTAGATAATATACGACTTAAAGGTTGAGTATTATCCAAATAAGCGTGTGCATGGGTATATCATGATATCATAATACTATAGTTGCCTGCTTTCCGTCCCGCTTTATCAACGTTGTATTTGGTTTTCCTAGCAGGAGATATCTTACATATTCGCTTACCAGAAGGACTACTGCAATTTTAGTATACCTATATGTCATCAAGCGATACAGGGTTTTCAAGTGTTGTCAGATCCTGCTGTCCTATATCGTTAGATACCTTTGCTCTAACTAATCGTCTGAGTAGTTTTCCGGTTCTAGTCTTGGGTAGATCATTGACGAATTTAATGAGATTGGGACGGGCAAATCTCCCAACAGAATCTTCAACATTTTTAATAATTTCATCCCTTATAATATCCATATTCCTACTATCCCGCGTTAATGATTTATTGTTCAAAATTGCGTACACAGCTATTGTCTCGCCTTTTACCTCATCAGGCATACCTATTGCCACAGCTTCCGACACAGCGGGATGAGATGTTATAGCTGTTTCAATCTCAGCACTTCCAATTCTGTGTCCTGCAACCTTGATGATGTCATCAGTTCTGCCTTGCATATACCATAGTCCGTCATAATCTACAAATACGAGATCACCGTGATACCATACATCTTTATATTTTGACCAGTACGTTTCAATAAATCTATTTGCATCGTTTAAAATTCCTCTTGTCATCGAGGGCCATGGCTTCCTGACCACCAAGTAACCTTTGCCTGTATTCCTACCCTCCTCATCAAAAATGTCAGCATCAAATCCTGGAATAGGACATCCTACGGTACAAGGCTTTAGTGACATAACTGGCAAAGCACTAACAATAGCCCCTCCAATTTCAGTACCGCCGGATAAATTGATTATTGGACATCGTTTTTTACCAACATTTTCAAAATACCATGTCCATGCATTCTTATCTATAGGTTCACCAGTAGTAGTCAGAATTCTTAATGATTGGAAGTTATAATTACCTATTGATAAATTATTCCTTATAAAAGTTCGAATTGCTGTAGGGGAAGCACCAAAAATTGTAACTCTGTGTTTATCGATTAAATTACACCAGGTGTCTGGTTTTGGATAATCAAGAACACCATCATAAATCAGAGCTGTACCACCAATCATAGGGCTGCCATACACAACCCAGGTCTGACCAGTAATCCAACCAATGTCGGCATACCAGAACAAGATGTCTGTTGGCTTCATATCGATTAAAAATGAAGTTTGTTGTGCAGCAACTACAGTGAAACCACCATGAACTTGAATAGTGCCTTTTGGAACACCGGTCGTACCTGATGTATATAGAATAAAAAGGGGGTCTTCTGAATCCATAACCTCTGTATTACACTGCTTTCCGTTTAACTTTGCATCTGCTACAAATTCTTTGTAGGTAATTATCTTGTTGTCAAAAAAACCTTGTTCCCCATCCTCCCATTCTCCAATCGTGATTATTTTTGAGATACTTGTATCTCTTACAGCAGATATCCATTGGCTTTTAAGATTGATAATATGAGATCTCCTATGCATCTTAAATGACGTAATCAGCATCTTTGCACCTGAACTCTTAACACGCAACTGTAGAGCTTTGCTGCCATATCCAGAGAATATTGTCGTATGTATTGCACCGATTTTGGAGCAGGCAAAAAGTGAAAAAAATGCCTCAGGAACCATAGGTGAATAAATTGCTATGACATCGCCTTTTTTAATGCCGGCAGCTAATAGTGAACTAGCAACTAAGTTCACCTCGTACGCGAGCTGTCCATATGAAATTTTCCTTATGTCTCCTTTTTCATTTTCGAAAATGTATGCAATTTTATTTGGTTGATTTTTTGCATGTTTATCGATTATGTTGCTAATTATATTGCATTTGCCATTTATAAACCACCTTGTCCATGGAATTCCATTTGATGAGTCAAAAGTTTGGTCATACTTCTTAAACCATTCTAAATTAAGATCCTCGTTTACTGCATTCCAATACCATTCAATATCTTCGTTAGATTTTTGTACAAGCTGAATATAATCCTCGATACCGTGCTTCCTCATGAAGCGAGAAATATTGCTATTTATCCTATTTTCGTAGCTAGGGGTATATAAGAAATAGTTGTTTCTATTATCATTGGACAACAGGTTCATACTATATTTGACATAACTGTAAATATTTACTTATATGGAAAATGGATATCTTTAAAATGATTATCTCGAATTACTGCATTCCTATCATTTGTATATTGGAACAGAAAAAGGCTACATCCAGCGATTACAATTACTATTATGCATGAGATACACTTAAAATATATTTCGTGTTAAAAAGGTAATGTAAATACGTTGTGCTAACGAATGTCGCTAAAATATAGAAAGTTTATTTGCACATCTGATATCGTATAGGTCTTGTGATCGAAGAGATACGATATGATTTCAAAGAGCATCCAAAACAAGCTGACGATTTTATCCGTGATTTAATTAAGCTAATGATAATTTCAAAGATGAATTCTACATTTAAGAGCTCCTTATCAAGAAACAATTTTAGAAATTTGATAAAACAAATTCCTGGATGTGAGGCACATATTGTAAAATACGGTCGACCTATTTTATATGTAAAATACAAAGGCATGGAATTTACTGATCAAAAAGTCACTTCACAATTTGTTAGAATTAATGATTATGTAGTTGATGTAACAGTGGAATCCGTGTTTGGAGAGTTTGTAAGAAACTTTGATGAGATAGCATCTACTCCAAAAGGCAGAGTTACGTGGGGTATAGTCAAGGATGCTGATTTCGTAATAAACCCACTCTTCGTATTGCTCAATTCGTTCATTAATGCAGTAAATGAATTAACATTGCTTAACCCACATAATCCTGATAGTCTAATGGGGAAAAAATTTGGAATTAGAAATGCTAACGTTACAAAAAACACAATACAGTTAGAATTTACAATAGATGGACGATTAAATATAATAGAACTAAATGCATCAAAAAAAATAAAAGATCATATTATAGTTTTGTTATTTACGGACTCACAGATTGCTAAAACTTTAGTTTCTATAATGAAGCAGTAGAAGACCTCAAATTTACTATACGCAGTTTTGCAATTTGTCAGCAGATTAAATTATATCATATATTAATTATAATCCACCATTGTGAAGCAATGCTGCGAATAAAAGTATCAATATAGACAGAACTACAGTAATCCTACCAAGTGAAATTATCTTTGACCGTATAGATTGAATATATATATTGCCGCCATTTTGTACCTCTACTTTCCTTTCTACCTGTGTATTGAGGATTTTAACATGCGCTACATAGGTTGAAATAGTTGTAACTACTAGAATGATTTTGATCAATAATATTATACCGTACTTGGTATCAATGAGTAGATTGGGTTCTTCAAGGAACGAACGCGAATTATAAATACCTGTTATTATCAGAATGCCAAAAGACGGCATCGCAATCTTATTAAATTGCCTGCCAATTCTGATCATAAGCACAACACGCTCTTCTACTGTTCTTGTAATTGTTTTGAGCATAGGCGAAAGAACTATGCCAAGAAAAATTGAGCCTCCTACCCATATCGAAGCACAAGTTAGATGTACCCACATGATCAGACTATCGGTAAAGGCCATTTCTCTTACTAATGATGTATCATGGTATATTATCCATGCTGCCAGAATAAGGAAAGGTTTTAATTCACTTTGTATTCAGCTAGGATAGAACAATTCCATGTTTCTTAGCAGGCGCAGAATGATTCTTATCGGGGCAATTGCAGCAATTGTTGTTATAATTGTTCTGCTCCCAAGGATTCTTACTATCACATTACCTGCTAACGTAAATAATGTAAATATAAATCTCTCAAATGTAGAACTTGTAAATCCAAATATTGCAAATGATAGCCGCACAATCGGGTTAAATGTTTATTTCAATATATATAATCCTACTCAGCAAGTATTGACTACATCGAAGATTGAATACCAATTATTTGCAAATGGAATGCCGCTGGGATCAGGAATTTTGTCATATGAAGATATTCCTCTTAATGGAAGGCCTCAGCTTTATTATAATTCGACAACACCATTAAAGTCATCATTTGAGGTAACTCACTCAAATACTAGTGCTCCAATCATCAAGTTATTGTCGAATCTGCAGACAGCAAAACAAATAAAGTGGAGGGCCGTAGGTGAGGCACAAATAGAATCTGGGTTCAGCTCCCTTCCAAAACAGTTCAATAGCGAGCTTTAAATCAAAGCTATTATGTGACGTTTATCTGCTAGAAGAATATCTATATTCTAGATCTCGACGAGGACTTATAGACACGCAATCATTGAATACTTTCTATTTTACGATTATAACATGCATTATGATGATGTATGCCACAGTTGAAAAATCATTCTATGAAATAGGATCATATGTATATACAAGTAATTTTACCCAAGTGCTAGCAACTCTTTTGTGAATGCATTAAGGTTCATTATACTTCCATTGCCATGGGTTTTGACTATGACGCTATCTTCTATCCTTACTCCAAATTTGTCTTTAATATATATTCCAGGTTCAATCGTTATTGTCATGTTCGTCTTCAAAACTTCTTGGTTTTTTATCCGCAACCACGGCGGCTCATGGACTTCAAGACCAATTCCGTGCCCAGTAGAGTGTATGAAGTATTTCGCATAGCCGGACTTCTCTATCACACTTCTGCATGCAGCATCAACATCACTACATAAGCTACCGTCATTCGCAGCGTCCATTCCAGCCTGCTGAGATTGCTTAACAATATTGTATACATTTTTCATTTCTGACGTAGCTGAAACTAGGGCAAAAGTCCTGGTTGCATCAGCTATATAGCCCTCGTATCTCAAAGTAAGATCTACTACAATCATATCACCTTTAATGAATTTTCGATCGGAAACTTGTGCATGTGGTAAGGCGCTATTTGAACCTCCTGCGATTATAAGCGGATTTAACGTCGATCGGTAAAATGCTGGGCTGGCGCCCATTTTCATAGCTTCAAAAATCATCTTAGCTTGAAGCTCGCGTTCTGACAATCCAATCTTGATCTCTTCGGTGCAAATCTGAAAGAGAGTATCCAAAATTCTGGCTGCTTTTGAAATGGTTTTAATTTCTTCTTCATCTTTAACCCTTCGAGTTTGAAAAAATGGCTCATTATTTACAACAAATGATTTTTTGCCGATTTTATTTTGAATTGTACTGATGCTATAATAATCATCACAGTCAGTACATACTAGGTTTCCGTCGAGTTCAGAAATAATAGAAGAAATCATGTCGCTACCTCTCTCTGTTGAAATAATTTCACAATCCCTAGATGATCGTTGAGCTCTATCTGTTTCCAATTTAGGTGTAATTATTTTAGTTTTAGCATCGTTATTAATAAGACAAATGGCAACTGCTTCTCCCCAGAATTGAGTAAGGTAAAAAACGTTTTCAGGCTGAAATACAGCTACAGCATCACATCCAATTTCAGTGACACGCTGTAAAAGTTTAGAACGCCGTTCTTTCATATTTGATGACATTGATAACCAATACATATTTTCCAGTCAGTTTTATGACCTTTGCTGATCAAAGCAATTATAAATATCGGTGACATGCCCGTCTAATTGAAGAAGTAGCATGGAATATTTGGTTATGCTTCCTGGCCCCACTAATGTCCCTAACAAAGTTATGAATGCAATGCTTGAACCCATAATAAATCACAGAAGTAATGATTTTCGTATATTGTATAAAGCTATTATAGAAAAAACCCAGAAAGTATATCAGACAAATGGTGATATCATTTTACTCACCACCTCTGGAACTGGAGTAGTGGAAGCATCTGTTATTAATTTGATCAGAAAAGGTGACAAGGTGATTATCCCTATCAACGGTGAATTTGGTATGCGGCTTGCAGATTTGATTGAAAGCTGGGGCGGCCAAGTGATCAGGATTAAATCACCATTTGGTGAAAATCCTCCATTTGAGAAGATCGAGGAGGCTTTTGACCTAAACAAAGATGTCAAGGCAATATATGCGGTTTACAATGAAACATCCACTGGTACTACACTTCGATACATGGACAAGATAGGAGAACTATGCAGTAGAAACGGGGCATTTTTTGTTGCCGATGCTGTCTCTATTCTTGGCGGAGATGAATTACCAGTTGACAAATGGAATATAGATATCTGCGTAACTGCCTCACAAAAAGCACTAGCTGCCCCACCAGGGATTTCACCAATATCTATCAGCTCAAAAGCTAAGAAATATATGCAGTCTAACCCGCCGCCGACTCTATATCTTAATCTAAAAAGGTATTTCAAATACTATGAGGAAAACTTTGAGACACCATTTACTCCAGCTCTTCCTCTCTTTTATGCGTTTGATGAAGCACTGAATATAATTATAGACGAGGGAATGGAAAACAGGATTAAACGTCATAAGATATGTGCAGAAGCATTTTATGCAGGTTTGGATGCCATGGGACTGACTGCATTTGCGAAGCCTGATGCCAGAAGCAATGTAGTAATATCGGTTAATTATCTCCCAGGAATGGATGATAAGAAGTTCAGGACTTTGCTTTCAGAGCAATTCAAGGTTCTCATTGCAGGCGGTTTTGGTGAACTTAAAGGCAAAGTCTTCAGAATTGGATCTATGGGAGAAGTTAACAAATA
>JBKOWU010000191.1:0-20743 GCA_046724555.1 Thermoproteota archaeon
TCTACAAAATTATCCACTTCTACTGATGCAGCAATTGAACCTAGCATTATGACCATGATGTAGATCTTCTTTAGTCTTTGAATTTCTACTTCCTTTGGTATAAGTGCTGGCATTTGTGCCATGGTTATTCTCAATAAATATCATTATTACATAGCATATAAAGATGATATCAAAAATTATGCTTAAATAAGCCATGAATTCATATTTGATGCGATAAAAAATAAATGATGATGTGCAAAAGAACCAGTTATTTGTAAATATTATGTATATTGATTTGATTAGCAATTATGACGATCATTATTGATAATCATGACTGAAATTGGTATTATAATACAGCAAAATATATATCAATCTTCCTTGTGCTATGGCTAGATACAATATATGAATAGCAAGACGTTCTTTGTGACGGCTCTTGCGGCAGTCACGGTGCTGTCTACGGCATTTGCTTTTCTACCAATCGCAGAGGGACATGGTGTACAAGCTCAGCTTCAAAGTAGGTTCGTAAAAATCGCAGATGAATCATTTTCTGCTCAAACACTTCATACAGGTGACTCAATAACAGTCAAAGGTACGCTACAAAGCTTAGTCAATAGACCTTTAAGAGCATGGTTATCACTATTTAGTGATTCGGTTAACGCGGGTGTTAGGTGGGAGTTCATAGCAAGAGATCCACCAGGAAATATATTTGACATTCCACCCCAAGGAACAATACCATATTCCATCACAGCAAAAGCATTGGAACCTGGAATCTACCATCTGCACACTCAGCTTAATATAGAACATATAGGTCCTGGTCTAGGTCCTGGTCAAACTGTCCAAGTAACAGGCGAGCCTGTATTTAAGCCTGTTCCATACGGAAATATAGTTTATCAGTGCATCGTTATTGGCGCAGGCCTGGGTATAACATTCGCTACAAGACCATGGCAAGTAATCTAGAAGAGCTCTAATCTTCCTCAATTTTTTTGTCGTTTTAATTTGCTATTTATATTTTAGCAATAGAATTTCATGGTAATGAATGACCGTTATATTAAAGAATTATGTTTAGCGGAGCATTTACCTTTCCTTGTATAGATCACGATACTTGATGCAAGTTTTAATTTAGGGGCGTGTAATGATTTTGTCGATGAAATGTCCTCTATCGACTTGTATTGCTTTGTATTAATCCACTATGCAAATCTGCTTTACGTTTAATTGGCGTTTTCTGAGCTGCTGTTTTAAATTAGATCGGGACTGAGCGAAGACGAAGAGAAAGACAAAGAAAAGAAGTTTGGAAGGCACTAGTTTTGTCTGCTAGGTCAAATTTTGTCTACCAATGGTGCTTTTCATCTGGAATCAGACCAATCTGCTCGCGTTCAAAGTATTTTTCTAATTCCTGTGTCCATTTTTCCTTTGCAGAACCGCCACCGAGACCCTTTCTTCTCAGCCAGAACGCAATGACGCTTAACAAGAAGACTGCGAAGAGCATAGTGCCGAATATGTAGACCATTACGTCATAGAATAGTGGGTCATAAGCCGGTCCAATCTGCGTAACTAGATCTTTGAATGAAGTAACAGCCACTGCCATAAGGCTTAGGATAGCGCTCATTACATATAGAGCAAATAGAATTCTATGATATATACATTTTGGTTGGACATGTTTCAATGGTTATAATATTTTCTAATTAGAAAAAGCCAGTAATATTCTTCATACAATAGGCGTAACACTTAAAGTTACAATATTTAAGGATAAAATATATTTTTATTTAAAATAAAAAATGAAAGGGTTAAGTAGTTGCTTGTGCCTTTGCGCCGCTTCTGCTCTTTATAAAGAATGCTGCTGCGACTCCACCGAATATTGCTACCAAGACTGCGATAAAAATTGTAGTTTCGTTAATATTAGTTCCCAGCATTGGCGTACCAGAACCATACGCTCCGGCAGTTTTTGCATTGGTAATTTTTGATTTGGCTAATTTCAATTGTTCTTCTATGCCTCCAGCTCCACCTCCACCTACGTATTGTGCCCATGCCATCTGAATCACAGGTAGTGCAAATGCTGAAGCTAGTAGAATAACTAACGCTGTCGTAGCCATTAGATTTGGCTTATTCATATGCATAAATTGTCGAATCCAATTATTTAATCTTTATGTCAAATGACTCATAATATGCTTGAAATGATCTCATACTGCATTACTTCTTACGTTCCTTCATCAGTGAACATAAACAAGATGTTTCTTCTCTTGTTAGTCATGCATAAAATTATGTCATGCTTCTTACTTTCTAAAGCCTCTGATGGTTACCAAATAAGTGTTATTATCTGTACTTATTGTTTTTAGTCGAATTAGTTTTGTAATGAAATTTCCTTTATATCCATCATATATTTTTGAAGAGCATCTGGAACTTCTACAGTACCGTTTACAGTTTGATAGTTTTCGATAATTGTAACCATGGTTCTCTCAGTAGCCACAAGTGTGCTGTTCAATGTATGTACAAACTGAGTTTGCTCATTTGTTTTGTCTCTAAATCTGATCCTTAGTCTGCGGGATTGATAATCGGTGCAGTTTGAACACGATCCGATCTCTCTATATGCGTTCTGCCCTGGCATCCAAGCCTCAATATCATATGTTTTTTCTGAAACCTTGCCTAACTCCGCTGAACATAGCAACACAACTCTATATGGAATTCCAAGCTTTTCATAAAATTCCTCTGTTATTGTCAACATATTATCATGCTGTTCATATGAGCATTCCGGACGTGAATACACAAATTGTTCGACTTTTTCAAACTGGTGCACTCTAAAAATGCCTTTCATATCTTTTCCGTGTGCACCAGCTTCCTTTCTAAAACACGGACTTACACCAGCGTACCTAATTGGTAGTCTCTTGCCATCTAAAATTTCATCCATATGCATCGAAGCAATCGCGTGTTCAGAAGTTCCTATCAAATACAGATCATCCCTTTCAATCTTGTAAATTACATCTTCAAAATCTTCAAGTATTACAGCTCCTTCCATGGCGCCTCTTCTAATCATATAAGGCGGTTGAGCAAGTGTATACCCTTTTTCGGATAGAAATTTCAATGCAAAGTGTATTAACGCTTGGTTCATCATTACCAGCTGATTTTTCAGAAAATAAAACCTTGCACCAGAAATCTTTGCTGCCCTCTCAAGATCAATTAAGCCAAGCTTAGTCGAAATATCAACATGATCTCTAGGTTTGAATCTTAGTTTTTTGTCTATCTCTTTTTGTTTGATAACTAAATTATCGGTTTCATCATTACCGATTGGGACAGATTTGTCAACCAAATTAGGGAGCATCATCATCAAATCTTTGAACTTTGATTCTACTGTTGTTTTTTCTTCCTCAAGGCTAAGAATTTCTCTTGCAATGACTTTCATTTCTTGTAGTTCTTCGGTACTATCATTGTTATTTTTTTTTTTGAAGGCTATGCGATCTGAGATAACGTTTTTCTTATGTTTGATTTGCTGCATTTCAGCAATTAACTCACGTCGCCTCTTATCAAAAGCAATTAATTCATTAATTGGAAAATTTAATTTCCGCCTTTCTAGCATGTCTTTTATAATTTGCGGATTTTCTTTCAGGAGTCTTAAATCAAGCATCAGCGATCACTTTTTTTGCAACTGAAATATGATCTAATACCTCATCAATAGTATTGAGTAGAGTTCCAATTCCAACGTTACAGAAAAATTCAAGGAATAGTATATTATTATCTTTATAGAACATTCGCATTGATAATCCTTTTGGAAAGTTAACATTATCTGGTATTAATGCTTTCATGATTGCATTCATCTCAGCGTTTTTTGAAAATTTTATCTCTATGACTGACGTTACATTAATCTTCATTCAAGAATCAGCCATCAACTACAGCATTCCGAACACCTTGCATAAAGGATTCCAATCTTGTAGATGGAATCCTACAACCAGCAGCTGCAACGTGGCCGCCACCAACTCCCCCTACGGACTCTGAACAATGTCGCATTATTAAGCCTAGGTTTGATTCCGACTTGCATCCCAAGCCTTTTCTGGAGGAAAATTTGTAAGTATTGTCCCTAGCCAAAGTTCTTACAAAAAGCAACCTACCACTGAATGTAGGGGATCCACTTAGCAATGAAGAAACTGCACCTAGCATATCTTCGGCCAAAAGTCCATCCCCGTTGATAAAAAGCGTTTTTCCATCATCAACTAACCGCCACTTTTCGGCAAAGATAGTAGAAATATAATTTCTCAAGGTTATTCGATAATCGCCAATTATCTTTTCTCCCTCAGTCAACATTGCATTTCTATCACCCATGCAAATTCCAATCCCTACACCAGCTTTTCTAATACGTCCACAAGCATTCAGGAGGCTTGAAAACTCTCTGACGTCACGAAGCTGGCTTCGTTGATCCTCATTAATAAGAGTATATGTATACCCTGTAAGATTATCTATAATATCCGTCTCTAAATTTTGTGAAGCAACTACAAATTTAGCGATCGCATCTATAATGGCATTTTTCTCTTGTTGTGAAATTTCAGAAGTCACGCGCCATCTTCCGTCGACCTTCATTTTTATTCCAGAATTTTTAATTATGGAATAGCAGCTCTCTATGTTCCAAGTAAGTCCGTCAATATACGGAAATAAAGTGTAGGCAAGAGCTTCATGGAGCGGCCTGGTCTCACGTCCCGTAAACATAAGATCAAGATTTACACTGATTAATCCGGATGTCTGGGCAGTTTTGAGAATTTCTGAATTTAGGCCAACGAGCGATTTCTTGTATCCTTGATCCTGTCTATCCCCTATAGCAGAAATAATTGCAGTAGTGGAGAGGTCTTTATTTTTACTGTCAATTTCATTGGCAATCATATATGCAAGCCCTCCAGAACTAATCTCAGTGTCGCCGTCTATACCATATTTACATGAGTTTAGGATCTGATCATTGTAATCTGCTGCCATTTCTTCCTGTGGCATTTGATGATGATCGATTAAGATCCAATTGTTATCGAGAGAATCAAATAACTCCCTTGCCATGGTCGCTCCAAGATCAGTAATTATGTAGAAATCGTGTCCCTCGGACTTCATTTGTTCAATAACATTCAAATTGATATCGGAAATAGCTCTAGCAGTCCATCTCGCTCCTAGCCTTGCTAAACAGGTAGAAATAATACTGCCAGAAGTTATACCGTCCGCGTCCAAATGACTTATGATGGAGATTTCTTCATCATTTTCAACCAGAGTAGAAATCTTTTCACAAAAAAATTTTATCCCTTGATGAAGTTCGTTAACACCCATGATGGGATCTTACTCTAGCTGAGCGATAACCGCACCATATTTCCAACTTTTATGAAGTTTTCCAATACGTTTATAATACTTTGAAAGTCTGTGTATCTTTGCTTCAATTAGCTCGAGCGAGCGAATATTTCTGTGATCGCTGTTGTGGAGTCTAAGATGTTTCTGAAGTCCTAGCGCCTTCTGAACCAATTGATTAAGATCTTCTGGCATATCTCTTTTAATATTGTTCTCGTCTAATATGTCCGTGATACTCTTGCCTAGGACTGGCTTCGAGAGCGGTATTGCATATTCATCGCGTAATTGAGTCCCAATGTCACTTGGAGCTATGCCCTCCTTTGACAGCTGGACAATTATTGAAGATATTTCGCCTTGGTTGTGGGCCAGCCAAGATGGTGTGCTTTTAGAAGCCGGGCGAAGAGAATGGGATTTGCCACGAGTATGAGCATGAATTCGTGCCATATTTGTAAGAGAACTAACGATATCTTAAACGTTACTTGACCAATACAAAGTGCCTTTTGTATGTTGTTCACCTGCCAAAGATTCTCGGCGATCGATGCACATGCATAAATGTATTGTCACGATGATATTGAATAATACTTTTTGGCCTTAAGATTCTTCTGTCAAGAATCATTTACAAAAAATCGGCAATACTCAGGCGATACACCCAAACATTAACAAGCTCCTTGTTTACGTTATAGCATATGCTACAGGAAATAAGGTTATTTGAGATATCATTGCAATTTAATGTATGGCCAGTAGCAGCTGAAAAAATTGGCGAATATATTATAAAGTTGTAAGTTTTGAAGTACCAAATAAAGAGTGGAATAAATTAGGACATATGAGCCTGTAATTTTTATATTTCGTGTTTTTACGGCAAGAGAAGATTTGCTATTCTAAAAATTACATGACTTTAACATAGTCATTTACTATTGAGAAGCTTTAATTATCTTTTACTTTTAATGTTAATATCTAAGGGGAAACAGGTAACTGCAGTTGAAAGATTACGATCATGTGGTTTTATGGCTAGATTATTTTAATAAGCATTTATCAAAGCGCAAAGGACGTAGAGTAAAGCGTGATGGTGCAGTCTTTGATCCAACAGTCGCTGAGTTAGTTGATGCTGCTAAATTAGCAGGCTATGATCCAACAGCTGAGAATACCAATGATAAAGCTAGACATCCTAGGAGATCATTTGTCAAATCAGGATACATAATGCTTCCAAAATCGGAAGGTAAAAGAAAATCTGTGATCATTAGTAATATTGCAGAAAAGATGTTACAAAAAAGAAATAAACAAAAATTTGGTCAGAGGTAACGATCAAGGGAATGATCACTTATTTTAATTGAATCGTGAAAATTGTTCCTATGATTAACGTCGCAATATTGTTATCAATAAACTAAATTATTCTTGACAGAACAGAATGATAATAAGTAGATCTACTGGTGATTACAGAATTGGAAGAAATAGGAGAGATCATGCATTTAGCGAAGAGTGGGAGACTCGTTGTAAGACTTACCTGTATCGGTAAGGAACCAAAGAGCGGTGAACTAATTATTGATACGAATGGAAAACGTATAGGCAAAGTAATCGAAGTAATGGGACCAGTTACTGCTCCTTATGCATCGGTAGTACCACTGATCGACAAAATAAACAAAATAATTGGCATTAGGGTCTTTAGAGGCGGAATGCAACGTAGCCGGCAAACTTCCAGATATCTGCATCATCCACAAGGTAAACGCTTCGGACATGAGCATTACAGGAGAGACTCTTAAATGAAATCTACAGAATATTATACACAGTGTCCTGAATGTAAATCGCATGTTATCCATGACTATAGCAAAGGTGAATACATTTGCGAAAAGTGCGGATGTGTAGTGATGGATCAGGTCGATGATTATGGTCCGGAATCACATTCCACCGACTTTGAAGAAAAGACAAGAAATACTCGTGCCAGCGGCTTTACAAGCCTCTCACTACATGATTATGGCTTGAGAACTGAAATTGCTCTTGGCTCAAAAGATTATAGTGGCAAATCAATCGATTATGAAATGATGGAGCAGATGAATAATATGCGCAAATGGCATTCACGAATAAGAGTTGCGTCCCCCAAAGAAAGAAGACTCTCTAACATCTTGTCTAAAATTAATGAAATTTCTTCTGCAATGTCACTTCCAAAGACATTGGTAGAAACAGCAGCTATGCTCTATCGAAATTTTGAAAATAAAAGCGAAGCAAAGGGAAAATCTGTTATCTGTATGGCGGCAGCAACAATATATCTAGCATGTAAAAGATGCTCAATAGTACGATCGTTAGAGGAAATTGTTATAGCAACAGGCATAGGAGAACAGGACAAGTCTAGCTTAAAACTTGCTTCAAAGTATTATAGAATGATGGTTATGGAAATGGGTGTATTTACAGAACATATGACATCCTCATCGTCTTCATCTGCCCATGTAATATCGCAATTGGAGCCATCACCATCACCATCACCTCATATGAGTGAATACAAGACAATTTCGGCTACGCTTGCAATCGATCAATATATTGCTAAACTTGCAAACATGGCAAAAATTGATATGAAAGTTGAGAGGTTGGCGATTGATCTCGCGCATAAGACCCACGATCATATGCTTGCAGATGGTAAGGCACCGAACGGGCTTGCTGCAGCATATATATACTTGGCTGCGGTTTTGCTTGGGGTTAATCTTTTACAAATAGATGTATCAAGTTTAGCAGGTGTCACAGAGGTCACTATTAGAAATAGATGTAAGGATATACTGACGAGTTTTAAACTGGTGATAAATGTTAAACCATTAATGGAATGGGCATAAAACCAAGATCTTTAAATGCAGTCAGGATACGTCATGACATTATATACTTGTCGATTCAGTTATGATTTAAATTACCAACAGTATATTACTATTAATATCTATTGATATATATCTCAATTCTTAATTCACTTCGTTTTTATAACTCTCACTTCTTGTAGTGGTATCGTTTTAATACTTTTTAATACAATGATATTGACAAATCTAGACTTTCCTTTTGAATACACTTCATGTTAGAACTGAGTGGAGTTAACAGGTTTACTAGTCTTTTGAATCCCATTATGGTTTAATATATGCATGTCAACTAAACTATTAATTATAGCATCATCATATAGCCATATGATCGTATTATCCTGCCACCTTCTATTGGTCACTTGCATCGATTTCCATAGGCGAAACTAATTCTGATGATATATATAGCTACACCACAAATGAAGCAAATGACTTATAAATATATTTATGCAATGTGTGTATATGGGAGGCGTAAAGAAAAAACCTGTCGGCTCAACAGAAAAGTCTAGTGTTAACAATCAATCTGGTGATGTTAAAACCGTAAAAAAAGAAGATTCTAAGAAGTCAGGTTCAAAACCAATGCAGAAACAGAAACTATCAGTTTTCGTGGAAGAATCACATGGATTAAAAGTGCTTGAAGGCATGAAGGCAGTTATGGCACAAACCTTTGCAAGAACCGCAGGTGTCAAAATTTCCGTTGCTAATGCTTTTCTCAAATCGCTTGAGGCAAAAGGCATTATAAAAAATGTCGGTGGCTATAGTGGTCATAAAGTGTACAAATTGGAAAGATTGTGAATTAACCATACAATTACCTAAGATGCAGTGTCAAAGTTTGAAGGAGCTATGATTTGACTTCCATGGAATTAAAATCTCATCTACATAGTACCAACTATATGCTGAACAGATGCCTTAATCCAATGTAATTTCATTTGAGCACACTAATATATAGTCAATATAGTGATAATTGATGCTAGTAGCCATCAACTTAGTAGTCTTTCTACTTCAAACCAGTCCAACAAATTCATATATCACTTATCGTTACATACCTTAACGCATCATTAACATCTGTAAAATATATATAAATATATAATATATACTGCCGGCGTAACCGAATCTACCTTTTTAGAACCATTATATCGCCTGTATCGGTAGATTCCATCAATTCTATGTTTGATTTAACTATTCCTATGGGATTCATGGGCATGTGTGATGAATCTTTGATGAAAATACATATTGAACTATTGGATGTCATGTAAGCTATGTCCCCCCGCCTAAATTGGGTTTTCTGTTTCTCAGCTCCTATAGTTAGCCCTGTTTCGATATAGACCAATTTATCTGCATATTTGTGCACCCTATCCTGTAACGGAAGGTTTTTTAAAATTGTTCCAACAGTTAACGGAGATAGGTGGCGTATTATTTCGCATTGAGCCGATCCTCTATTTGATATTTCCAAACTCAGGATAAATCTTGAAACCGAATATGAATTACTCATAGCAGTGTCTTACTATAGAGAATCATTCTTTATATGAAAACGTTTATTCTCTAAATGGGCAATTCGCAACGTTTAATTATATATCTATTATCTTTTGCAGTATTCTTGGTAGTAAAGCGTTCTTCAAACGGAAAACATATTTCAAAAACGTCCTCTCATATTAAAGAAAAGACTGCTAAGAAGGTGGGATCTAAGGTGAAACGACCTAGCTCCAGCAAACATGTAAAAAACCATTTAGAGACCGAACAAATTTCCAATGGTGTTGACATAAGAACAGAATTAGAAATTGACCAACCTATCAGGAAATCAAATCGTCCAGAAGATGAGGTAGTTACATATGATGAAGTCGAATTTGAGTTGAAAGAAATCACTTCTGAAAACAGAGTCTTAATAGGACCACCCAGACTTACAAGATTTGAAAGAGCTCGAATTAGTGGCGCAAGATCCTTGCAATTATCTTTAGGAGCTCCATCATTAATTAGAGTTCCAAATGATATCAGGGACTCTATCACGTTGGCAGTAGCAGAATTAGACCTTAAAGCGTTGCCAATCTCGATTAGGCGTATATTGCCAAATGGTCTCTATCAAGATATTTCGATAGATATATTAAAATAGTAGTGCTTCATTTATTCGCGTTTTTCATATATTATTACTTTATATGCTATACATTTTCTTAGGAATCACAGCTAATATATACACTCGATACTATATTAGGCTCTGTTCAGTTAAAAGATAAATCTATAGCTAAAGACGTCGCTACTTCCTTTTGATGGTCAGATCCAAAAGAAACAGAACGCCTTCGAGTATGTTACTTCTACCGATCCTCTATTTGATATTATCGCTTAGGACGACATCAGAAGGACTGTCTACTACGTTCATCAGAAGAAACCATGCTTCTATTTGGAACTGAACTCATGATATAAAACAAAGAGGACATCTCAAAGAAACCCAAAGTATCTGAATTCATTATTGACTAAACACTGGTTAAAGATGGTAATGAATATGTATGGTTATGAATTGCTGAAGACAGCTGCGGAATTAGGCTTAGAACTAAACCATTAAAGAAGAAGACTCGCCAATATCTTTGACAGTTTATATGGTTTGATTATGACATTGCCATTGGTTTCACGCTTCCTGTGCCAAAACTGCTTATATTTGTTAAACATATAAGATGCCAATCGCAGTAACTGCAGTAATACCATAGAAGACAAACGGAAGAAATTTTCAATACACAATGTCGCAAATGAGATTTTTTCTATAAATTAGATAAAGTAAAGAAATATAGCAGTGATCTATAATTTTAATGCAAAACAATTATTGATTACCACTATTTTCATGTTTTTATTTAAACTGAATTTACATAATAAACAACTACAAATACTTTAAAGGAACTATTGCTAGGGTATAATCAATAGAAAACAGAAATGCTAGTTGCCTTATGAAGAAAAGTATTGCTAGAGGTGATAGAACCATATGAGAAGGACAGAATATCGATGTCTTTATTGTGATCAAACTTCATCCAGGAAATGGAATATGCAAATTCATATGCAGAGAAGGCATAGTGACAGATTAGCGCAAGATCAGCTTAGATCCGAATTACCATACTCTTCCAGCGCTCAAATCTTTTCTAACATTGGGAGTTCGTTATACAAGAACAATTATGGATACTCTAAGGATAATAATAGCAACAATGTTCATCAAAAGCTTCAAAATGGCAATAATAATAATTCATTGCCCTTCCAAGGACGCGCGCAAAGTCACAGACAACAAGAAAAAGATTCTGTCTCAAAGGCAAGAGATGACATAAGAGACATGTATGAAACAATGCATCAAATAGCCGAAATAAGAAAAATGTCAAAACAATTTCAGTCTTCTTCCACTCCCACAGATCAATTATCTCACATAATGTCTAGCTTTGCCATGCAAGAATCGACAAACAGTAATACAACATTCGAGTGGATCAAAGACCACTTTGCATCGTTAGGCGTACTGGATAATATGTTGGGAAATAACAAAAATATTGGGTTTCGAGGTCATATTTGTAATAAATGTTTTTACTGTTGGGTCGATCCGATATATAGTAACAGCGAAGATTTGAAATCTTTGATAAAATCGCCCAAGCATTCTTCACATATATGTGACCCCAAACAAGTTGCAGATGCTCAAATGAATTTACAAGATATGCCGAGTAAGAAAAATGCATCAGAAAATGCACTAATTAACCTTATTATCACGCTTATAGTCATTTATGG
Organism: Thermoproteota archaeon; assembly: GCA_046724555.1. Classification (GTDB taxonomy): domain Archaea; phylum Thermoproteota; class Nitrososphaeria; order Nitrososphaerales; family Nitrososphaeraceae; genus JAFAQB01. The sequence continues at coordinate 11,850 of JBKOWU010000191.1, forward strand.
GTGTTATTTTCCTCTAAATAGAAGAATCTCTTTGAGAACAGAAGAATTAACATCTCCTGCATATTCTAATGCTGAATTAGACGTTGTACAGAGACAGGATAAAGATTATTCCTTTCAGCTGTATGATGATGGTACAAAGGAACAAAAACAACAACGACAGCACGCGCCTCTCTCATTAAGAGTTCAGGAAGAACAAATTAATTGCAATTCCATTAATATTGATTTAGATAATCTAGAGAAAAGCCACTGGGCCTATCGAGCAATCAATGAAGCACAGAGTGATAAAAAATCCTCAATAATGTTGGATGGCAACGAAGTAATGGAATTCGTCAAGGCCGCAAAAGGGAGCTATGGTATTCATTCAGAACATAAGGATGGTTCCATGCTGCACTTTCTTATGTATTTATCATTTACAGATGATATTTGAATTGAACATACCATAGTAAAAAATTTGCTATGCCAGTGTAAGGATAATAAATATTAGTAACAAACATTACTACTTTACTAGTAATTTCTTCTACTGCAACCTTGGGCATTTTGACTGCACTAATAATATATACATCTGAATTAAATACAGTTGCAAGGATGAATGTTTTTTCCATTACTTCTCTGGAATGCTCTGACATGTCTGATACTATTTTTGATATTCTTGATCTGTCAACCTCACATTTCATTTTAATTTAACAATACACAGTAGTATACAAATTGTGTTTATTGTATTTTCCTCTCTTGTTTTCTATTCTGGTTATTATTGTGTCAGCAATTATAAAAACATCTGGCTGCAATTTTATGCGATGGTTTGGTAAGAATGTAATTTGGGATCCATTATTATCTGTTTGTATATGTAGTATGTGTATCCACATGAATTAAATGTCATACTACATAATCACACCCTAACCTCCATTGGTTTGTGCTGTCCTTTATTATGCTGGTTATATCACTAAATAATTATCAAATATCAACATCATCTTAACTTGAATATATGCTACCTATTTCTTAGGAACAAGTAGCGCATCATTATGCAAATACAGATATCAAACAAACTAGGATATACATGTATATTAGTTATTTGCTGGTAAGGTTGCTGTAAATGCAGTTAGCGAAAAAAATTACAATAACCTCTAATCTCATAAAAAAAGTTGTTAAGCCACGTATGAAATCGTCAAAAAAAGGCGATAATGGTATTGTTCTTATTGTTGGAGGAAGTAGAATATATCATGGCGCACCAATACTTGCTTCAATGGCGGCTCTAAGGTCAGGTACCGATCTCGTGTATACTGCAACACCAAGATCAATTCTTGTAGCCGTAAGGTGTTTTTCTCCAAATCTTATCGCCTTACCGATGCCCGATGATAAACTGACAGTAGGATCAGTTAACAAGCTAATAAAAACAATCCCAAGAAATGCTCACAGTGCGGCTATAGGAATGGGTATGAGTATAGCTAAGTCAGAAGCGTTACTTTCACTTATAAGACAACTGAAAAATAATGGTACAAAATTATTACTGGATGCTTCAGCTCTTATACCTGATGTCTTAAAAGAAATCTCTGGAACTAATACTATTATTACACCCCATATAGGAGAGTACAAACGAATTTTTTCAGGAGACAACATTAGTGAAGTGACAACAGAAAAGGAACGTATTTCAAATGTTCATAGATTTGCAAGAAAATATGGCATTACTATACTTCTCAAAGGGTCTGTAGATATAATCTCTGATGGAGAAGATGTAGCTATAAATAAAACACATAATTGCGCGATGACTGTAGGGGGAACCGGAGATGTGTTGTCTGGCTTGACAGCAGGTTTTCTAAGTAAGTTGAAGCCTTTTGATGCTTCTATTCTAGGTGTATATTTCAATGGTGTCGCTGGGAACCTTGTTTATAATAGACTTGGTCTACATATGGTTGCGAGTGATTTAATAGAATCTCTGCCGGAAGCAATGAGGCAATTTGATCTAATCAAACAATAGATTTAGAGAACTTAATATGAATGATTTCAGTACTTCCGTGCTTGAAATTCTGCACTATCCTTGATTCATTACCTATGTATTTAAAATATGAAGTTAACAAAACTGTTATACAATAAACTTTAAAGCTGCAAATGAGAAGGCGTTACCTATACTAAATGAAGCATTGCTTTTTGCAGAACGAAAAATCAAAGAGGAATTTCCAATTTTACCTGATCTTGGATCAAATTCCACCATACAGATGATAGATATAGCTACTTTAACCAACATTCACAACAAAATAAGTTCTGAATTCTAAATCTTTCTGACGTATAATATTAAAATGGCAAAGTATGATTTTGCATCATTGTTTAACAAAAATAATTTTGATCTATGTAATTAATGTGTTTTAGTTAGGAAACTTAATACATTATTATCTGATAATTGGTTAGGAGATGTATAGTCAATGGGATTAATGCCGACGTTTAGTGCAAATTATTTTGTTTGTTACGCAATATAGATTTACACCATAGTAATTCAAACCTTGGTTCCAATTCTGATTCATACGGTAAAACATTATGAGTTTAGCTCCACAGGAACTAGAAAATACTGCCAGTAAATATGCTGCGGAGGCAATTAGATTAGATTCTCAAGGGTCAAGAGGCATGGCTGTCCAATCATATCAACATGCTATTGAGGCACTTGTTAAATTAGTTCAGATATATCCAGAATATAAGTTAAACAAGGTCTACATGGAGAGAGCAAGTGCATATCAAAATAGAATTAAGGCATTACAGATGTCACGTGGTATCGATGACGTAGGATCGGTTGTTAACGAAGCTCCTAAAAGTCACCAAATAATAGGTGGCAATAATAAAGCTCCAGAACGATTTGGAAATTCGAGGCAAGAGGTCAATGATAGAGTAGCAAAAGATGACATCGAAGAACTTGTAATGAAAGAAAAACCAGACGTTTCTTGGGATGAAGTTATAGGTCTTGAAGATGCAAAACGCGCTATAAGGGAATCTATAGTATATCCAACGAAAAGGTCGGATCTGTTCCCTCTTGGATGGCCAAGAGGAATATTACTCTATGGCCCTCCAGGATGTGGCAAGACTTTACTTGCAGCAGCAGCAGCAGCAGAAATCGATGGTTATTTTATAAATATTGATGCTGCTTCTATGATGAGCAAATGGCTAGGCGAAGCAGAAAAGAACGTTTCAAGATTATTTGCTATGGCGCGCAAACTCAATATTAATGAGAGTGTTCCGATATTGCTTTTTATAGACGAGATAGATTCATTGTTGGGTACTAGAAACAGTGAAGTTGGAGGAGAGGTAAGAGTAAAGAATCAGTTTTTGACTGAGATGGATGGAATTAACGTAAAGTCAAAGGAGTCGCAACTCTATGTCATAGGTGCAACAAATAAGCCTTGGAGTTTGGAGTCTGGTTTTCTTCGGAGATTCCAAAAGAGGATTTACGTTATGCTTCCAGATCAAGCTTCAAGAACAAATTTATTTCATCAATATACTGGACCTCTTAAAAAGGGAGGAGCGTTGAAACCTGAAGAATTAGCAAAGCTTGCAGAAGGATATAGTGCAAGCGATATCAAGGACATATGCCAGTCAGCTCAACTCAGGGTTGTTAATGAGCTATTCGAAAGTGGAAAGGCACAGGAGGCAGAGTCTATTCCAAGAGCTATCACTATAACCGACTTTAAGGAAATTTTTAAGATAAGAAAACCAAGTGTAAGTACAGATATGATAAAAGGCTATATGAAATGGAGTGATCAATTTAAGGCTCTTTAAGTCTATGTTTCTATAGCTAACTTCGCAGGTATGTAACCAAGTGCGTTTGGAGTAAAAGTTGGAAGTAATATAACATTACTCTATACTAGATTTTAGTTCCGCTGTACATGTTGGAATTTTTACGCTATAATCATAATAATCGCTACAACCATTTTAGATATCAAGAAATTATCTTATAGCATAAAATATTGATAGATGATACATCTGTTAACTACATATTGTATAATGGTGAGTATATATTGCAATATAGTCTTGTCATTTTGTCTATTTACGAGTATATGCGCCTTGTTATACATGATACAGCAATAAGAGAACAATTATGGATTCAATCCATATGTAAATACTAGTCATCTAAGAAATTGTAGTTAATATACGTGTTACATATTATATGTTATTTCTATATCTATCTATCGCCTCCGAAATTCGCTTCTTTGCTATTTCTTTATTTTCCCATCCTTTTACCTTGACATATTTTCCTTTTTCAAGTTCTTTATAGTGTTCGAAAAAATGCGTGATTTCATTACGGACATGCTCAGGAATACTATCGATATTCGTGATCTTTGAGAAGCTTGGATCCAATTTTGCAATAGGAACAGCAATTACTTTTGAATCCTGACCCTCCTCATCTTCAGTTAGTAATACTCCTACTGGATTGGCGCGTATTACTGACATAGGAATTACTGCATCATTCCCAAGTACTAGTACATCTATAGGGTCTCCATCGTCTTCTCTACTTTGTGGAATAAAGCCATAATTACAGGGATAAAACATTGCTGTAAACAGCTTTCTATCTACAAATACTGCTCCACTTTCGGCATCAATTTCGTACTTGATACTGCTGCCTTTAGGAATCTCTATTACTGCATTAATTTCATCAGGTGGATTCTTTCCTGGTGCTAATATATCGAGGATCTTCATTATGTTCAACTTATCGAATATTTGATAAAATATATTCCTATTGTCAAATCATCATTCATTTATCAAAAAATATAAAGACAGGTCATAAGATTCGCTTCCATATAAATGGAATTTCAGGCGAAATTTGATGCTAAGGTGGCAGAAAACGAAATTCGGCGTTATTTGAATGATATAGATCTAACATCTCTTTTGGAAAACGAGCTTCTAGAGAGTAAACATCCAATAGGTTATATCGAAGGTCCGCCGACCATGAATGGTGAACCACATGCTGGACATTTGAGAGGACGTATAATTAAAGATCTGTGGTATCGCTTTAACACCTTGCAAAAAAAGAAAGTAATGTTCAGAGCTGGGTGGGATACGCAAGGTTTACCAGTAGAATTGCAGGCTGAAAAGGAACTTGGATTAACAGGAAGTAAGGCCGATAATATCGACAAGGTCGGAGTAGAAAAAATTGTAGAATCATGTAAGAAATTAATTCACAGAAATAATCACAAATGGGTCAGCACTGATAAGCTGTTAGGAATGTCATTTGATTATCAAAAAGCATATTGGACTTTTCGCGATGAATACATTGAAAGAGAATGGCAGTACTTAAAGAAAGCATGGGAAAACAGAATCCTGACGGAGTGGTTTAGAGTAGTTGCATATTGTCCTTCATGTCAGACTTCTCTTAGCAATGCAGAAGTTAATCAAGAATATGAAATTGTTGAAGATCCATCATTCTATTATAAAGTCAAACTATCTGATGAAAATGCATATGTAATAGTCTGGACTACGATGCCTTTTACGGTTGTAACCGATGAAATGGTAGCTGTCAATCCAAATGCCAATTATGTATACATCAAAGTCAACAATGAAAAGTGGATAGTCGGTGAAAGTCGGCTGCAGGATTTATCTAAAGAATTACATATTGAAAGCTTTGTTGTTGAAAAAAGGATTTGCGGCAGAGACCTCGAGGGCAGATATTACATTCATCCTCTATTGCATCTTATATCTGGATTAAAAGAGCTGGCAAAAACGGGCTCTATACACTTTATTGTAGCTGAAGACTTCGTTGATATCTCAACCGGCAGTGGAATCGTACATTTATCTCCTGCCAATGGGGAAGTTGATTTCGATGTTGCTGTAAAAAGGGGTGTACCAATTTTTGTACCAATAGATGATAGGGTCGTTTTTACGCAACAAGCTGGCATATTCAAAGATCTTTTTGTTCGAGATTCTGATCCCAAGGTTGTAGATGAAATGAAAGAGGTTGGTGCTAATGTTAAAATAGGCAGAATAAAGCACTCGTATCCACTTTGCTGGCGTTCGCACCACAAGGTTGTTTGGTTTGCAAGACGCGAATATTTTTACATGATAGAAAAACTAGGCAATAAACCATTAGAAGCAGCACAAAAGGTGGATTATTTTTTTGAATCACCTAAGAACAGATTCTTTGAAATTATCAAGGAAAGAGTTCCTTGGTGTATATCTAGAGAACGCATATGGGGAACACCTCTTCCTATATGGCATTGTATAAACTGCGGCCATAAAATTTTGCTGCCTTCTAGAAAGGAGATTGTGCAGAAAGCAACAGAGCTTCCTGACGGCCCTAACTTTGAGTTACATCGTCCATGGATTGACAAAATTAAAATAAAATGTGAAAAATGTGGACAAAAAATGCAAAGGGAGCCTTTTGTTTTAGATACGTGGCATAACAGTGGAGGAGCGCCCTATGCTTCACTTTCTGATCAAGAATATAATAGCTTGATACCTGCAGTATTTCTGACCGAAGGGATTGATCAAACAAGAGGTTGGGCTTATACTTTATTAATGGAAAATATTATACTGAACCAGAGCGCCGAAGCACCTTTTAAATCATTTCTTTTTCAAGGACATGTGCTAGATGAAAAAGGTAACAAGATGAGCAAAAGCATTGGAAATGTGATAGATGCTCATACGCTACTTTTAGACAATTCTGTCGATATAGTCAGATTTTATTTTATATGGAAATCATCACCAATAGAGTCACTTAACTTTAGTCTGACTGAGATGTCGACTAGGCCATATCAAATTATGAGTACTCTGTATTATTTGCACATTTATTTTAAGCAGAATAGTACATTTGATAAATTTGAAAAAGATAAACATAACCTTAAATGGATCATGGAGAATGGTCTGCTTGATTTACCAGGAATATGGCTCCTATCAAAACTCCAGAACTTGGTCAAGGTAGTTACTGTGGCACATGAAAGATCAAGGTTCCACGAAGGTGCAAAGGCAATTGAAGAATTTATAATCAATTATATGAGCCAAACATATGTTCCTATCACGAGAAACGATATTTGGGATGACGACAGTAGAACTCTGATCCATAGACTAATGATCTATTCTGTATTAGGTTATGTCTTGAAACAAATAGATATAATGCTTCATCCTTTGTCTCCTTTTGTCACAGACTATCTTTATTTGACTTGCTTTACAAATAAAAAAAGTATCCTTCTTGAAAATTGGCCAAAATATGATAGCAGCTTTGTAAACACTGAACTAGAGGATGCATTTGACAAATTGAAGGAAATTGTGTCACTTGCAAATAGTGCTCGAATGAAAGCTCAATTAAAGCGGCGTTGGCCAATAAAACAGGCTTTGATTTGTGTTTCCGATCCAAAATTTTTAAGTATTAGTGGTATCTCAGAAATATTGAGAAATCAATTAAACATTGACAAGTATGTTATTATAAATATGGATCATAAGACGGCTATTAAAAAAATATTAAGTCTTCTAGAGAATCATGTCCCAATAGTACCTTCGGTCAAGTTAATGAGGAAGAAAGTTGCACCCCGGGTGAAGGCTAATATCGGCAGAGTAATGCAAGCATTAGAAAAAATTGATGTATTGGAATTGCTAACACATTTACAATTGTCTGGGAAATACTCTCTTTTTTATGAAGGAGGAAAAATAGATCTTGAACTTGACGATTTGGAATTATCATATGATGTCGATGAAGGATACGCTATGTCAGAGAGGAATAATGTGATGGTATTTGTCGCCACAAATCGAGATGAAGGGTTAATTGCAAAAGGTCTACTTCGAGATATAGCCAGAAACTTACAGCAGTTACGAAAGGAGAGCGGATACAATCCAACAGACATACTTTCATCTGCGTATATTGGAAATCTGGAAGACAGTGAGATTTCTATATTGACCCAGTTAAAAGATGAATTGACATACCTTGTAAGAGTTAGGTCTGTTATGTTTTCAAAGGAATCTATAGATATTCCAAATTCTAAAATTATAGATCTTGAAGGTAGAAAATTAAAAATCTCTATAGAATAGGAAAATACATGTACTCCGGTATATTATTTAAACATGACTTTATTTATTAATATTCCCAATAATGCTGTTCTATGGTTCTACATATTGCTTTATAAGCAAACAAGAAAAGAGTTAGAACAAGAAAATAAGATGATATAGAATCTGCAAACAAATAGCTTAACAAACGCAAATTAGATAAAAGCCAATGAGAAACTATGACGATCTATCAAGGACTACTGATATCTGTACCAGGAGCATTTGACTGAGCTTACCAAGTCATCGTTGAAAGACTTGTCAATTCCACGAAATGTTTGCTTAAGGCAGATTTGAATGTTCTTATACAAAGATCCAATTTCTTATAGAAAAGGAGCAAAAAACCGGCAAAATGAGATGAAACAAAAGTTAAATTGAACTGATTAACAAGGCATCTAATTGCAATACATTTTCATGAGTCATGATGTAGACTGGAGACAACAAGGAGCCCCAAAAGAGCACATTCTAGCAAGAGGAGACCGCTTTGACAAAAGGACAATAGAAAATATGGGATCTAAAAATCCATATTATAATATACCTTGTTATATGGATCTAGAAAAGGAATTCGATGTAAGGTCTACCTTTTTCTTTAGAACTACATATGAGGGAGGCAATTACGAAGATTATGAGAATGATATAAGAGCATTAATCAATGGCGGTTGGGAAGTGGGCTTGCATACTGATCCTCTTTCAATTAACGATACGCTAAAAATACTGGAGGAAAAGACAAAATTAGAGCGTTTAGCTAAAACTAAGATAAATGCCAATCGTGTTCATTTCCTGGGTTTTAATGATGAACTACCAACTAGGTTACAAGAGCTGAAATTTATATATGATTCAACAGTCAGAAATTCAAAAATCATAATAGGCAAGAATGAGATGGGATATTA
>JBKOWU010000202.1:0-1619 GCA_046724555.1 Thermoproteota archaeon
TCAATAGAGCCATTAGAGCCTAAACTAATTATTGGTTTACCATCAAGGCCGGACTTAACATAGCACCTAGAGACCTTTATTAAATCCCCAGGCTGTAGACCCATCTCATCAGGAATGTTAATCTGATTATTATCCCATAGCCTAATTTTGATGCTAGAGTCTTTGTCATATACCGTCATAGTTCGATTTACAATTTCTTCATTAGTATCCTTTTTGATAAACCTACGAATTGGATAAATATTCATAATACGAGCAGTAATGGTTACTTCTTTTGCACCAATATAAAGCTCCTTGATTCCTGAACTTAATTTAGGAACGCTTTCAAATGAAATGCCAAGGTCAGCGCCAATTAAGAATAATGCTCCTTGATCTGTTAGATAACCAGCTCCCACTTTACGCTTTTTTTCGTCAATCATTTCTCTGATCTGTTCAGCGCCAATTTCTGGTCTCTGCTTTAGAAGTAATTCTACCATCTTTTTAAAATCAACAGACAAACCGATTACCAACCCTCCTCTTTGTTATTACTACCAAGTGTTTAAAATAATGATCAGCTACCTTGCCTATATGTTTTAATAAGACTATACCTAGCAGGATGACTTTGATAACATATATTTATATATATATGATTATTTATTGCCAGAATAAGAAATGCATCATATCTTTTTGTGTTTGTTTCTCATAAAGAGGGACGAAGACAACATACAAAGATGAAATTTGCTAGAATATTTTATCTCCTTAATTTATGTAGGAGGAACGATCACTAACTATTGTAATCTATTGATACTGACCACCTTATCTAAGAGGAATGTAGCTTTACTTTGTATCATTGCAGCTACTGGCGTATCACTTTCTATTCTTTCTTACCAGTATTCCACTTTTATAGCTGGTGAAATATCAAAAGCAGCTTCAAAGGATGTAAGATTAAATTCCAGAATTGAAGTATACGATCTTTCAAGGATACTAGTACGTAGCATAGATTCAATCACCACTAATTTACGAATACTCGCTAATGCTCCAACAGTACAAAATAACGAGAGTGAAGATGCACATATTCTATTTAGCACTGCACAAGCATCTACAAACGAACTTACCGATGGGTACTATTGGTTTGACCAAGATGGGAGAGCAAAAATGTGGAGTAATATGAATCATAATATGTCTCAGAGGTATAAAGATCTAGATATCAGCTCTATGGAATATTTTAGCATACCCAAAAATACGCACTTACCATATTATAGTAGTGTAATAGAGTCTGCAGATAATACCCCTAGATTGTATATATCATTTCCAATAATTAGCAATGAAGCTAAGCTTGATAACGAAACTAGCATCAATAAATCGAGAACATTCAATGGTGTAATAGTCGCTGCAATTGGTGTCAGCAACGTAGGCAAATTTTTACAAAACGAACTATCCCCTGGAGTTCTAAGCAACGTTGGATTGATGGACAAGAATGGAATAATACTATATTCAAGAAACCAACTTTTAATAGGCAAAAATTATTTAGGAGATGAGTTTCAATCATTAATAACTCCACAAATAAAGCGCTCCTACAATGATATTATAAAGCGCTCATTAGAAGGTAGATCTGGTGCAGAGGATATCACGTTTTATGGTAA
>JBKOWU010000078.1:0-7333 GCA_046724555.1 Thermoproteota archaeon
TTAGGTCTAGTACAATCCAATATTGCTTCAAACGCTACTTTAGCTCAATCTCATGCAAGCGCAGTCGCTGAACACCTTGACACAAATACTACAAAAGAACTTGCTGAAAGAAATAAACTAGTTACAAATGACTTGACTAAATCAATAGCTGATTTGAATCAAACAATAGGTACAAAGCCTACTCCTACAGAAGATGTCATTAAAGGAAAGGTTGATAGAGTTGATGCTCTATTGCAAGAAGCTATAACTGTACGTGTAGAGAAAAACCAATTAACCAATTCTATAGTCAAAGGCCAAGCTGTTAGCGATATTGTAGATGAAGTTTTGGAGAGATATAGAGAAGCTTATGGTATAGAAGAAGGAAAAAGCGCAGCTGGACATAATACCATAGTAAACATGGCTGACTATCAGAGCGCTCAGGCAATTGCTACCAAAGCTCAAGAAATATTCAATGAAGCAAAACAACTCACGTCAACGTCAGCTGCAATTACTAAAGTAGGTCATGATTTGGCACAATTTAAAAATGATATAGATATGAAAACTGCATACGATAAAGTTAATGCATACGTGGAAAATACGCTAGACCCAAACATCAAAGCAGCATTTAAATTATAATTGCCTGCTTGATATAAGAGTTTTTTTACCTTTTAGTTTTTTTATCTTTTGCCAATCGATTATTTTTTATCGCAGAAACAGCCGATAAAGGACTAAAGTTTTACCAATATGATGGGTATAGTAAACTCAAAGTAATTGTAAACTAAGACACAGGTTTTATGAAAACCAGTGGTGCTATTTGAGTTACTAATAAAATTACAACTTAACACTTCCTGCAAAGTCTAAAATGATTCTATGATCTGTGTATAGTTATCTAGTATATTGTCTGCTATCCTGTTTTTGTACTTATAGAATGTTTCTACAATTTCGTTAAAAGTACAACTGTAGTGCTCTAATAAATACAATATAATTCTCTTTGATGATTCATTTCTCATATATCCTATAATATGAAATTCCTCATTTGGAGTATTGATAGAATAATATCTTGTTTCCTTGCTCTTGGTTCTATTAACTCTAATTGGTCTGATCTTTCCAGCCGTGATAAATGGTATGATAGAACACCGTTAACTATGTTTGTTAGCCTTAACAGCTGTCTGTATCGCAAGCCTGGATAGTCTTCGATATGCTTTAGCAGTGTATCTTCAATACCGTCATTCTGTAATTGATTATCCGTACTGTTATTATTGCCATAGGTTGCGATATCGGTAAGAGTAGGTTTCATGACTAGTTGTTCACTTTTAGAACTCCTATTCCAAACAAAGCCAGCATTGCCAAAAGAATAATGTGTGAAAACTCAGCGTCTACTATTGGAACTATAACATCCAGAATGTTAGCTGTTGAATGAAAAAGATAGAGTCTCAACTGCAGCTAGCAAAACAAAACCAAATATCATAAGTAACATTCTGGTGTTTCTGTTTCTATTATATGCAAGTATGGATACGCAGGAAAGGAAAACTGCTAAAATGAGGCTTATGATATGCAAGGTTATATGATAAATCATAGAGGGGATGTGTAAAATGTGGAAAAAGTACTGGTAATGCTAAAGCGGATATTATTAATATTGAGATAAGACCAAACAATTTGGGTTTACTACTTATTATATAAAGTACTGATGCCCTACCTGTTTGCATTCTATGCGATCTATGTGAAAGTTACATCATTTTTAAGTACATTGGTACAACTATAGAATTGTGGATGAATTATCAAGATAAAGTCTCCTTACAATTGAATATATATCAATAACAATAGTTTTCACTTCTTTTTAGAAGCGAAGGAAGATACTTCTATCCCTATTAAACCGCGATTTTGTATTTTTTAACTATTCTAACAATTCTTGATTTATTCTTTAATCGATAAAATTGATTGTTTTTATTTACTCTGAGGACAGAGATAATCCCTGCACGTTCAAGAATTTGGAGATGAACCCATGTGGTAGATCGAGCTTTATTTATATAATCTACGATTTCTTGTAACCTGCGGTCGCTATGTTCAAGCAACAAAAATGTAATTTTTCCTCGAGTTGAATCCAGAAGATGATCCAAAATATCAGATTCAGTAGTCCTTACTGCTATAGGATAATATCTTATTCTGTGGTATCCTAACTGTTTGGCTTTTACTATCTTTGATTTTTTAAGCTTTTGTAAATGAAAAGAAAGTTGCCCATTTGAAAAACCTGTTAGTCGCAAAAGCTGTCTATATCTTATACCTGGATGCTCATTTATATTCGTGAGTATTTTTTTCGTTGGTTCACTTATCAACGACGTTTTGTGCACATACAATATATGTTTTAGAATGATTTAAGCAAACCTCATTTTATATTCTTGTTACTGATGTTGGATGGAGGAAGATTCAATGTGTATTTTAATATTGCTTGTGATTGGCTAATAATAATAACAAATTGGGTAAACCCAAACAGCAATATCACTATTAAAATTCCAATTTGTTTATTATTAATAATTTCCTCAAACTATTTTCATAGCCTACTCCAATAAATAAAAACTTGATTTAATTAACTGCTAATATTTATATAAAATGTTTAGAATGGTTTTTTATAATGATAAAGAACACAATATTGAGCACAAGCATCTTTGTCTCAGCAGTATTAGCTGTATCTATTCTATCCAAAGCTGATTTTGGCACTTCAGCATTTGCACAGTGAATGACACCAAAGATGCATTTGGAGGAAGGAATTAAAGCATTGAGGAGTGGTGATAGTGAAGGGGCATTGATGCACTTGAGCGCAGCAGATCAAGGTCTCACAGATCAATCTGCAAAGCTGCACCTAGATGAGGGAGTTAAAGCAGTTAAAAGTGGAGACCAACAAGGGGCATTGATGCACTTGAGCTCAGCAGACCAAGCTCTAGGTGGCAGCGGAGTATAATAATAAAATTCAAAATATATGAAATGTATTAAATCTTAAACCTTCTATTATTTTCTACCTCCTCCAAATGCATCCTACTATGTAAATGACCTCATTGGAAAATGTTAGACAACCTGTTTGATTATGATATTGTATCTCCAATTTTTAGCTGATCTTCATCATCATCATCATCATCACTAATCTGAGCTTAGCACTTCCAACTCATCATTTAGATTATAAGAAGTTCGGGCGATATTTCTATTTAAAAATCAGATAAACATAATACATCGCATAGGTTCTGAGTATATCCCAATATAGAAGAACAGAAATTTTATTTTTTTATTTTGTATTGCATTATCTTATAGTACCTAATGCTTTTTCGACTTCTGCCATGTTATAGTATGTCTTATCTGGTATTTCCTTTAGAGTATTAATCACTTGTTCTGCTTCATCTAATTTCGTTTTATTTTTCTCCGCATAATCTATAACCTTGTTTTTATCCTTTGGAAATTCTATTCCAGATAGAATTTTACTTATTGCAGCAGCTGAAGCCCCTCTAGTGGCAGCAGCTTTTCCTCCTCTTACCCCATGAGCTTCTCCAGGCAATAGCTGCTTTACCCCTTGTGCCATGGGTATTTCTTCTGCTTCTGGGAACCTTCCTTTGAATAGAGGTTTTAATGGAATTTGCTCTTTTTTTATCTTTAAGTCTTTGAAAATATCCGCACTCCTTTCAGTTTCATTTTGCTCGTCTAAATCTATACCAAGCTCTTCCTCAACATCTTTCTTTCTTGCTCCAATTAACAACAATTGTGTATTTTCATAATTGAGTAACTTCGGGTCATCTATGCTTATCCACCTTCTGTCACCAAATTTCTCTATTAAATGTCCTGGATATTCAGGCTTTTTTCTAGAAGAAAATGCAGCAAAGCCAGGTACACTTATGTTAGGATTCTTTACAGATACAATGTAACTTGCCTCTTTTCTTATCTCAAACTCTTTCTGTGTAGGACCTGGTTCTTCTGGAAGCTCAAGCAAATATGCCAATTCTGTATGACCTTCATGCTTGACAATTGAGTACTTACCTTCTCCAGCTGGTATAGCAGCTGCAATTCTTCTTTTACCTCTTGTTTCTGTTGTATATTCTGCTGCCCCGAGTTCTTTACGGATATTGTCAGGATTAGATGTAGTAAGAGTATTCAATGCCCAATTTCTTTCTTTAGAAATAGATTTTCCTTCAATGATCTCTGGTAATTGTTTCTGTCCAACTAGAAAAAGTCTGTAAATAGTCTCTTTTCTCTTTCCTGCTCTACTACTATAACCATCATCTGAAGATGTAATCATATAAAACCGTTGAACATCTCCGATATCTTCTACTTCTTCAGTTCCAACTTTAGGTCTATAGAAGAAAAAAATATCTCCATGTTCTATTATTTGAGATTCCTTATCACTATTATCTTCTTTGACCATATGTGCAGCAGCTGCTGATAAAAGAATAAAAAAGTTATAGATAATAGCTATATCATATAATAGATTATCTTTTTTAACTATTTGTACCCATGTAATTGTCAATCTAAAATGGTTTGTAATTGCAAACAATGTAATCATGAAACAGTAATAGAATGTGAAACCGCACGCTGTACTTGTTGTTCCCAAAAAGACCATGATGTCAACATAGTAAAAGATGATCTAGAGGTACAAGACATGGAAACGGTGAGGAAATTTTAGTCTTTAATGCTATTTCGCATTTGATTTGTATAGGCCTTTGGAAGTTTGAAAACTTTGGTTTTTTTGAATTGTAAGGTGCAAGTGATCAAATACTGATAGATCAACAATCAATATATGGCAAATTCACTGACTATTGGTTAAGAGGCGTTTATACTACACCATGAGGTATTTTCATAGACAATGACTACTACCATCAATGATATAATGAGAAAAAAATTAGAAACTATTGAAGAGGCAGATCTGTTCAACAAGCAGCCAGGAAATGAAGGATAGGAATGTCAGTTCACTGCTAATAGTTGATGAAAATGATAAACCGCAAGGTATAGTTAGTGAAAGAGATTTAGTTATAAAGATATGTACTGATGATAGAATTAGTAGTACGGTTACAAATAAAGAAATAATGTCTACTCCTATTATTACTATTAGTTCTAGATCATCTCCATCAGAAGCAGCAGATATGATGTTACAACATAATGTAAGGCATTTACTTGTTGTTGTTGATGATGATGATCGTGATAATTATGGTAATAACAACAACACTCGTGATTTAAACAAACCTGTTGGTATAATTACTCCGCTTGACTTTACTAGATATCAGGAATATGCCAACGATAAGGAGAAAGATGCCATTGAAAAGATACTAGAGTACTATGTATAAATTTCTAATTAACACTGGAGATAAAAGAATGGAGTTAGTTATTAGAATCTTAAAAAGTAAGAAAAACGATACTATGAAATGAGATATTCATTATTCATTCATGTGTGATTCCTTATCCATTTTCCTACTTTAGGCCAAAGTTCTTTATGAGCATTTTTTCCTATCATCAGACCAACATGTCCTGAATCAAATTCTATTATGCTCTTATCTTTACTCTCTGTCAATGCGTCATTGAGAGCCTTAGTAGAGCTTGGAGCTACTAAATCATCCTTTTGGGCCACAACATTCAGGAATGGCATAGTGATATTCTTTAGATTGACATTTTCGCCATTCTTACCATTATCATCATCCTCATCTGTATTTTCTATTCTCATTTTATTTTTAATAAGTAAATTCTGTTTATAGCAATACTCTACAAATTCCCTATATATCTCACCAATTACTGGTGGGCTATCATATAGCCACGTCTCTGTAGCTAGAAATTCAGCTATTGACTCTAAACCATGAGGCTGCTCAAAGAAGTGGAAATATTTATGGCTATATTCTATAGGGCTCCTAAGAGCAAAGGCACCATTTAATAACATACCTGGCACATTTCCGAATCCATTTAGAATATATTCTTCTTTTACAGATCTAGTCCAAACAGATAGTAACGAATCGTCAAGATCAAAATCTCCTGGTGTAGCAATAGTTACTATGTTCTTTACTTTTTCTGGATGAAGAGCAGAATACATAAGTGCAAGATCGCCTCCCCAGCAATAACCAAACAAAGATATCTTATCGGATTTTGTAATTTTTCTTATAAAATCAACGGACTTGTCTATGTATCTATTTACAAAATGGCCTATCGTTAGACCCTTGTCATATACAGACGGTGTTCCCCAGTCTGTTGCAAAAACATCAAGTCCCCCTTGATTAAGCAAATTTCTAACAACACTTACTTCGGGCAAAAGATCTAAAATATAATGTCTATTTATGAAAGCATAGATCACAAGCACGGGAGGAGAAGCGCCCTCTTTACTATTATGTTGGTTTATTGCTTGGTCGCCTTTTTCAGTAGAAGAACCAGGATAGACAGTGTTATTACTAGTGTTGGCAGCAGCAGAGGACACCGGTTCTTTATAACGAAATAGGGAGTATTTTTCTAGCTCAGCTATTTTCCTTGAGGGAGTACGGTAGACCGTATCCCTAATTGGCTCTATATAATCGTTGTTCCATACTGATAATCTATTAGATAAATGCTGATACATTTTACCTGTTCCTGCAATCCCAGCTAATTCTGAATAGCTAGCAACAGTGTCTGAAAGTATGTGTACGAATTTTTCTTCTCTAAATTTTTGATCAAAGACCTTGCGAAATTTGCTTCTCAATATCTTATCTAGCTCGAACAGATCGGTCCAAGACTTGTTGTACTTGGAAATTTCGCTAAAGTATATGGTGGAAGCCTCAGCGAAGGCCTTACATAATTCTGTGTTAAATTGCATCGAGCTTGACAATGCCCGTGTAAAAACATTAAAGATATCTACAATGGAATTACGGTAAAAGTAAAAAGTACTATTGTTATTTTTGTTGTACTGGTCTGAGCTGAAATTTGGCTTAGACATAATGTGTGTCCCAAGCAGCCTTATCTGTGACTTCATATAAAGTTAAGAATATTCAATTTGGACTAGCAGAACCATATAATGAGGCATCTGTAACAATTTGATTTTAATGCGATACACTATATATTATGTCTTAATTGAGAGAGAATCCAATAATATTTTTATACAACAATAACAATGACAAGCTCAAACCTGAATTCAACATTTGTATGTCTCTACAATTGCATAAGTCCAGTCGTACTAATCTATTTTGTGGATAAATAATCCATAGGAACATCTGACCATATCTGAATATCTAGTCTTGTTTCTCTTCTTGTTGCCTTTTCAGTAAGTTTTCAGCTTCATCATGACATAATAGTTCTTTTAGTTTTTCTTCTTCTGATTTTTTGCCTTCCCAAGAATCCATCATCTTAAGAATACTATCTTTGGTATCAG
>JBKOWU010000146.1:0-2309 GCA_046724555.1 Thermoproteota archaeon
ATCTATTACTATGGATACATTTGGGTTGTTTTGCAGATTCTTAGCTTTTCTGGTGTCCTTAGCGGTTGGCACAATGATATTTGTACCATCATAATAAAACCATACTGGCACTATGTGTGGCTTTCCATCCATAATCGATGCCATCCTTGCAATTCTAGGAACAGAGAGAAATTCATCTATCTCTCCCTTTGACATAGCTGCAGCAGTCATGAATTTGCGTAAATCCTTAGCTGACATGAATATGGAATGTATCCAATTTTGTTTATAAATATAAAAATATTCACTTCGTATGCATCATAATCAGGCTGATATGGCTAAAATACTGTAATTTTAGAAAGGACGATGCCATAGCAAAGGAAGTGACTTTAGATTCTCTATAGGTGTTACTCTACAAAGAGGGTTGTTGTGTTTTAAGTCTGTATAGATATACTCAAATGTGTCACCTTTTAGAGGATACTTTCTTGATTGAATAGCTGCAGATACATGAGGGAATAAACTCTTGTACCTTTGTATATCCTGCCTAAGCAACTTGCAAATGACAAGGTCTTTATCGTCTAGACCTTCCCCGGTCATGATTGTGTCAATTGCGTGGGTTACAAGTAAAAGAGCATTTTCATATCCTTTGGTTGCTATTTCAGATGAATCTTTGCAATCAAATAGCGTGTATAGAAGCTGAGTTTGAAATCGCTTTATGAAAGCGGGGATCAGATTTCAGATGATTCTATTATCATATGTGAAATCCCGCTTGTTCTTTACTGTATACGTATTGTCTACCTTGCCATACTATAGGCTTTGTCTTTCCAGATATTACTAAAGGAACGACATTATACACACATGCAGCAATTACAAATATTGAGGCAAAGGGAATTCCTAGCGAATACAATGGTGTTATACCATATTCTTTACATTTTGGGGCGCATCCAACAAAAACCATTATGCAAGCTATTAGGTTAAGCAATATAAAAAATGAATAATTAAAATGGAAACGTATCCCAAAATTCGTGATAAGAAACAGTTGTTCGGAAATAAGAGCACGAGAAATAACTAATATAACAAATGGTAGCGTACAAGCAAAAAAGATAAGTAGTAAATTCATGATAACCTTAAATTTATTCTTGATAATAAGTGGTGCCAAAGTCCTTCCCATTCCATACCAAAGTGCTTTTACTTCTTCAGAGCATGGAGTATATGCCATTTCCTTTAATGTTACAAGTCTCATGCTATATCCTCCTTTTTTAATAAGTGCTCCAAGCGCTTTATCTTCTTGTATGGCATCATGAACGGATTCAAATGTACCTATATTGAGAAAAATTTCCCGCTTTATCAGAAAAAAAGATCCCATAAGATAAGCAACCTTGGATTTGTAATCATTTACATCCGCTGAGCCTACCTTAAACAATATATTGACGAAATCCCATGCAGGCACAATAATTTTTGACCAAAATCTGGTTAGTTTTTCTGAGGATGGAATACCTGTTAATACGTCTAGATTTTCTTTCTGCATATAGGAAACTGCTCTTCGAATTAAATGTCTATCAACATAATTGGTATCAGCATCAGCAAAAACCAGTAACGTTCCTTTGCTTTGCAAGTAACCTTTCTCTGACGCCCAAGTCTTGCCAGTCCATTTTTCAGGTTTGTATTTTAAGGACAGAATTTTTAATCTGTTTACAGGTAGTCCAATAGTTTTACTATTATTTCTATTTTTGATACCTTCCATGATGGCTAATGTATTATCTGATGAGTTATCATCTATTGCGATTATTTCAAAATCGGGATAATCTTGACGTAACAAAGAAAATAGACATCTTTCAATGTAATCTTCTTCATTTCTTGCAGGAACTATTATACTAACAAATGGTAAATTTTCTTCATGATCTATACCAGCGCAATTGGATTTAAGTAAATGACTACTGTTGTTACCACCATTAATACTCTCTGCTCTATTCTTTCGATATTTCTTACTTACGGTTAAATATTTGGCATTTGTATCTACACTTAAATTCTGGATCTCAAAATGTCTTTTTTGATCTGAATCCATAATTGGGATCGTTATACGCGATCTAGAAGAAAGCAAACACAAATAAGAACACGAAAAAATCATCAAAACAAATAATGCTGTTTCCATACCATAATAAACGAAATTAATCATGGTATGGATTAATATAACACAATAAATAATTTAAAGATGATATACTACTATCTTAGAAATCAAAATTTAACATTATATCATCGCGAGTGATATTGAGATAAATATCATTTCCGTCGTAATGATCTACTTTTGATTTTGGCACGATATATTCATGTGA
>JBKOWU010000340.1:0-7717 GCA_046724555.1 Thermoproteota archaeon
CACATCATTGGACTGCAATAACGTTTCTTATGATTGGTATTATTATTACTACCGGCATATTGTCTGTTTTTACATCAGTATCAAATCAAAACTATACTGCAATGGCACAACAACAACAACAACAACAACAACAACAACAACAACAACAACAACAACAACCTAATGGTAATTCTTTTCAAATCGATAATATGACATTTTCACATCGTACAGCTTCAGTTAATAGTATTCAATTGCACTATGTTATAGTGGGTCAAGGTGATCCTGTAGTTTTATTACACGGATGGCCAGAAACATGGTATGCATGGCATAAAGTAATGCCAGCCTTAGCTAGAAACTATACTGTTATTGCACCTGATCTTCGAGGCCTAGGAGACTCTTCAAAACCACCTACTGGTTATGATGGTAAGACCTTAGCTGAAGATATACATCAACTAGTTGGTAAGTTAGGATTTAAAACAATTTTCCTAGTGGGTCATGATATCGGAACACAAGTAGCCTATTCATATGCAGCTGCACATCCAACTGAAGTAAAGAAGTTAGCAGTAATGGAGCTCCCGGTTCCCGGTTTTACTCCTCCTCGACTTGAAGGAAAAATATGGTGGTTCGTATTCCATCAAACACCGGACGTACCAGAAGCCCTTGTGCAGGGTAAAGAGTCGATATATTTATCATGGTTCTATCATGGCCTTGCGTATAATCCAGCTGCGATAACGCAGGTAGCTATCAATGAATATGTTAGCCATTATTCTGCTCCAGGCGGAATGCGTGCGGGATTTGAGCACTATAGATCTTTCCCACAAGATGCAATTCAAAATATGAATTATTCAAAGACTAAGCTTACAATGCCAGTATTGGCTCTAGGAGCAGGTTACATACCAGCATTAGGAGGTAATATTACTATGCAAACTATCGTATATGGGATGAAGCTATTAGCTCAAAATTTAACAGGGATCACAGTTCCAAATTCCGGACATTTTATTCCAGAAGAACAACCAGTTTTTGTAGTAAAGTCACTCAACAATTTCTTTAGTGGTAATTCTAGTACGGAAACTAGTAAATGAGGACAAGAAATTCCCCTCATTTTGCAGCAAGTATTGAGCGCCGCTCATGGGACTGACTTGAAATCTAACATATGCATTACAGAGATGAGCCTAGATCAAGTAATCAAAATTCTAGGTTCTTTTGATTCCTCTTCATCACCTTCACTAGATGATTTTGGCTTCTCTTTAGACTTCTAAGATACGAACCTGATAGCATCATCTACTACTGTGGTATTTGTTAACAGTTCGAGTTTCATTGAATAGCACTCTTTAGCCAGTGATAATGCCTGTATCTTTTCTCTCATGTCTTCAGTATTATTCGCTGTATTCCATGCTTCTCTTGTTATTGCATTTAATCCAACAAGACATTTCTCATATTCTTCTGGCAGCCGCTCATCAATGTACCATCTGATGTTAGCCTTGGCTTCATTCCTCAAATATGATATGTCTCTATTTACTCTCTAATTATGAAACAAAGGCCCATAATGCGTATACATATCTACAAGCACATCAGAAAAAATAAGTACAAAGAAAAATAGTCAATGATAGATACTTTACTTCTATTTTCACTGCTGAAATGCGGTACCATGAAACGTATAATAATATTGGATGCTGTTCTAGCATATGCCGAATTTGTCAGAGCAACAACAAACTCATCCGCGATTAGGAGTAGTCACTATACATGATGCATGCCCAGCTTTTTCTGCAAAAATATTCGAATCAGCTGATGAACTGGAGAGACTAAACATAAAATACAATATTGCATTGATACCATTCTTTAACGAAAAGGAAGACCTTCCCAGATTCCCTGAATTTGTTGATAAGATCAAATCATACAAGAACTGTGAAATTGTTTTGCATGGTTTTTATCATGAGATGAAAAATGGTCAATTCGATAACTTTCATACAACTAAAGAAGCAGATGCAGAAGAACAGATACGTGCAGGACTAGAGATATTCCACGAAATAGGAATAAACACCAATGTGTTTATACCACCAGCATGGAAATTAAATAATAGCTCTATCAAAGTATTAGAAAAGTTAGCATTCAAATTAGCAGAAGAGCAGGAGGAATATTTGCTGTTACTTTCGCAACAAGAGTTTAAAAAAATAAAACTGCCAAAGGTCTTAAACTGGGATTCTACTGGCTATCCGGAAAAGAATATTGTGAATGTGGGCAGAGATGAAAGAGCCTTCAAATTGGACATAAAAGAAAGACCACGTATTATTAGAATAGCTTTGCACCCAAGAGACCCTGCAGAAGCAATAGAAGACCAAAAACAAATGATATCTATACTAAAGGATAGTGGTTACCATATACCAACATATACAGAACTTATACCCAAGTTAGAAGAATTAGCCCCATCAACACGACTAGATTGAATAATATTCTTATATCCTACCTAAAGTCATTATCGTGATACTACCCAATTACTCTTCTTCCATCTTCAATCTTTATCCATAGTATAGCATGGTCATTGTCAATAGAAACATCAACAAGCCATCCGGTACAACTAGTCAAATCTGTATTTTCGTATCCTTACTTTCATTATTAATAACCAGATGCTGTATCTGGCTAAGACTCAGCTCATGTTCCATTTATTGTTGATATCTGCGTCTTTAACAGTTTCTATATGTTTTCTTTAACGTTCCTTCTGTTGTTAAGAACCACAAAACAATTATTATTATCTACTTAAAGTCGGCACACCTGTGTTAGAATCTAAGAAGAGACTGCTTACAGGCTTGTGTCTACTATCAAAGTCAAACATACTAGCAATAGAACCAGCTTTTGCGTCAGACGAATGATCTCCAATACGTTGCCATCAAGCCAATTGTCCTCAATAAATCGCAGCGACAAGATATCAAAATAATTTCAATTGCATAGTTATATTTATTTATTAGTTTATTAACCTGTTCTTAAATGGAAGAAAAGTTACACTATTCCAACTTATGCTGGGATTGTGGGTTTATAATGCTACTTATATTCTTTGGACTGGGAGTTTTTTCTCTGTCATCCATGACGAATAGTGCCAAAGCTATAGATAATCAATCAGGCTCGACGGTTCTAAACACTCAGCGAATCCTTCCACTAGGAGTCGCTCAACAGTTAGCCACGGCCACACAAATGTACTGCAAAGATAAAGGCTATTCTGTCACCGTTTCCGTGTTGAATCGCGACGGAGTTGATATTTTGCTTGCTAGAGGCGACGGAACGACCGGCGCCACAGTCGAGGTTGCACGAGAAAAAGCATACGCTGCTGCTGGCTTCCAGTCGCCGACATCAGCAATGGAAGAACGGGCCAAGACCACCAATCCTGGGATAATTGCAATCGATCGATTCGCAGTCCTACCCGGTGGCCTCCCCATCAAAGCAGGTGGCGAACTCGTCGGTGGTATAGGCGTAAGTGGTGCGCCTAGTGGAACAATCGATGAGCAGTGTGCCAATGCAGGAATTGCGGCGATTGCCTCAAGCCTATCCAACACGAATACTAACAATAGCACAAACATCAATAACAACTCATCCGGCATCAACTCTGGTTAGAGCCTTAATTAAGCACTCATATCAGTTTGGGCCTGCCAAGCTGAATAACTCCATCCAGAGCAGCCAATGAACTTTAAAGTCGCATAGAGCAGGATTAAGCCTGATACTGCAAGGGTTACTAAATAACCTTGGAGCATATCATATCCTGGGTTCGAATATGATAATATTAAACAGGAGGATTCTTGATATAATCAGACAAAGTAAATCTAATGAAGAATACAATTCATACCTGTTCATGGTACTTGCTCATGAATATATTCATAGTTTTGGCATCGTAGATGAAATAGAGGTTAGAAACATGACGTATGATCTGTGTAAATCCCTGCTCGGAGAAGACCACGTTGCAAGTATAATGGCTAGGTACCAGCCTTGGGCAGTATTTCCGGAACTGAACATTTTTCAAAATAATAATACTAATAGGACTAACATTAGTAACAACAGCTTTGAGAAGAACTTTGAAATTGTAAAGAATTTTGATAAGGCTACTCAGTCTTATATTCATTAATATTGTTGACCTTGTAACTTAAATGTCCATGGCATTATGCAGTATTTGATGTTAGAAATGGAAAAGTTTCAGATGCAACAGTATGGGCAACAACCTTAATTCTTATACTGTAAAAGTAGGAGAGACAAATGGAGATATACTGGTAAATCCAAACGGGAAAAAATGTAATACTTGAACAGAAAGAAGTGCTTATTTTTTACCCCTACACAGTTAGCGTTAAGACTTATTTGATATAAACTACCTTGTAAATAGGGTATGTCAGAATATCCTTACGAAGATAAGATTCATAGTGACGACAGGGTCAACTATAAGACTGTATATTCAGCAGAGGGAATAAAAATGGGCAAAGTTGAAGCGGCATTTTCAGATTCGTTTATCGTGAAGCTAGAAACTGAAGAAAACAATATGGAGATAAAATATGAGATCCCTAGGCTTGAGATATCAACTCTTACAGATGACAGAATTACCCTTAAGTTAAAACGAAATGAAATAGACGAAAAATATGAAACATCATCAATCAAGAAAAGCCCAAAATAATGGTTATAATACATATGTATGAATATATATAAACACACATTATAGAGGATTCCATTTATACATTACGAAAATGATATTTCACTCCTTGACAATTGTGTCACATTCATGATTGAAGGAGAGGAAAACTTTAGATAAAAATATCAAAAGATCAATGAAGCAAAAAGCTCAATATATATAGCAAATTATGATCTGGATCCAAACTTAAGGCTAATAAGAGGAGACACTGTACCACAGTCACTTCAAATACACGGTTTAATTGCATCTCCTTGCAGATCAGAATCAGAGTCCAAAATAAAAAATTCTGCCAATGATAACTATATCAAACAAAGTAGATATTTTAGGGAGTGAAAAACTGATAATAATCATAATAACTTGTAAGCAGATGCATTATGTCATTTACCATACAATCACGTATCAGACTCAATAATGAAGTTGAGATTCCAAGACTTGGCCTTGGAGTATACCAGTCACCACCTGGTAGGATAACACAGCGTGTAGTTAGATATGCATTGAATATCGGTTATCAACACATTGATACTGCCTATATATACGGTAATGAGTCAGATATAGGAAAGGCTGTACTCGAAAGCGGGATCTCAAGAGATGAAGTATTCGTCACTACTAAGCTATGGAATACCAGAGACGTAGGATATGACTCTGCTGTAAAAGCTTGCAAACAAAGCTTACTGCGCCTTGGCTTAACGTACATAGATCTTTACTTAATTCACTGGCCAGTACAAGGAATCGGTAACAACACCATAGAGATATGGAAAGCAATGGTTAATCTACTACGAGAGGGCAAAGCTAGAGCAATTGGAGTGAGTAATTTTTCAATCGATGACCTAAAACAAATCCTTAATGACTCAGATACTGTACCTTCTGTCAACCAAGTAGAATTCCATCCATTTTTATATCAAAAGGATTTGTTATTATTCTGTGAGAAGAATGGCATTCAGCTTGAAGCATATAGTCCATTAACAAGAGGTAGGAGACTTAACCATCCAACTGTTATTAATATAGCAAAGAAATATGACAACAAAACTCCTGCTCAAATCTTGATACGCTGGAGCTTACAGCATGATTTGGTTGTTATCCCTAAATCTGTACATGAAGAGCGGATTCTAGAGAATAGCCAGGTATTTGACTTTGAGCTCGAGGATGAAGATATGAAACATTTAGATTCGTTGAATGAGAATCTCCAAACTGTATTCTTGGATTGATGTCATTTAAGATCGCAGTAAATGAAGCAGCAGAAACTTATGGTTTCTCACGTTCTACTGCGGCATTTCATGTCATCAATGTAATAAAAGACTATAATAAAAGAGGTCAATTGAAGCATGAATTGTATGAGCTGAATTTACAGAAATATGCAATTAGTCAATTTTGCTCTGGCCATAGAGATGCTGTATGGGCTTTAGTTAAGCTACAAAGCCACGGTATAACAGAAGATCAGATATTGTTATGTGTAAACTGGAGTATTGAAGGGGAATCACATAAAATCAACTCGCTAGAAGCTACCGCTGATGAGTTTGATAAAAAATAAAAGAATAAAGATCTATGGTAAATCGGACTGAGGCCGCATCTTTCCTATTATCATTAACATACCTTGCTCATTTCCTCTAAGTGATTGATTAACCATTTTTAATTGTGAAACTGCTCCTTGGATATTCCCTGAGTTTATATCTGCAATAGACTGCTTCAAGTGTGTTCTTGTATTATTGAGAAATGAATATACAACATCAAGCATAGCTAATTGATGTGCATACAGTTGATCATTAGCAAGATTCAATTCTGAAATTGCTCCTCTGAGATTATAGCCATTTATATTCTCGTCGGCAACCAACAAATGAGATTCTAACAAATTAAAGGTAGAATTCATCTCACCAGCCATAGGAAGTTTCATTACCATCATTCCCTCCTGATGTAGTATTCTTATCTGTCTCAGAATATTTAATTCTGAAATTGCTTGATCAGTATTTCCCATCTTCAAAGCCTGCTGAGCAGCCAACAAATGCTGTCTTGATGTCTGAAGAACAGGATTGGACATTGCATCAACAGCTGCTAATTGATATTGCTCAATTTGTACTTTAGCACTATTCAATTGTGCAAGTGCTTCTTTGGTCTTGCCTGCATTAAGATTATTTAATACTTGGACCAAGAGTGAATCTGCAGCTTTGAATGCTATTATCATATTTTCTGTGGCATTGTAACTTTGTTGGTCTTTTGTATTACTGACATGAATATTGGCATTCTGAATACTTTTAGAAGTTGTTGTTGCAGAGGAAGACGGTAGAACACCTATAGCCGTTCTTGTCAATGTTCCTGCAGTTGCAATTGCAACTCCTATTGTTATGATAGAGACAATCACTATATATGATTTCTTTCTCTGC
This sequence comes from Thermoproteota archaeon, assembly GCA_046724555.1. Classification (GTDB taxonomy): domain Archaea; phylum Thermoproteota; class Nitrososphaeria; order Nitrososphaerales; family Nitrososphaeraceae; genus JAFAQB01. The sequence continues at coordinate 7,015 of JBKOWU010000340.1, forward strand.
ACTGCAGGTAAATTATAGGCTGAAGATGATAATAAACTTGCTCAACCTAATCACGTTGGTAAAGAGAATTCAAGTTTATAATGTTCTAGCTTAACAACATGTGGTGTCTATGCATTTTGTCGACATGTAGTTTGTTATATATAGTCAAATCATTTTAATGGTAAAACTATTCCTTCATTCAGAACTTGTACCTATAGAAGCGGGGAGAAGAGAAGAGAAGAGAAATTTGAATCTTTATGCTTTTTACGTCTGTAATAATATATACAATGTTTATTGCTTTTTGTTGTCATATACTAAGTCTAAATCAAAATACCCTATCATATATTTACCGAAATTGTAGATAGCATTATATCTATCAATAATGTATACAGGGTACGCTAGAAAATATTGCATGCATAGCTGTTGAATTCGCAACTGTCTTCCTGACACTTGAAGCAGCGTGGCATTTTACAGCCTGTAAAATCAATGACAAATCAATAAGGCCTTGTTTAATACAAACAAATTGGCATAGTAAAATAGCGCAAGAATAAATTAATTAACTGCTGCAAGAATACAGGAGAGCATAATCATAAGATTGGTCGATAATCAAAAGTAAGACTTATTTGATGCAACAATTAGCAGCAAACTAAATTACCATAGCATCCTTAAACTCCAGTTCTACTCCACGTTTGTCATTATAATCAAAAGTAAATGCTTCATTTGA
>JBKOWU010000142.1:0-3387 GCA_046724555.1 Thermoproteota archaeon
CTCTACATTAAGAAATGAAGCAGATAGAATAGCAGCTATAGCAAAATTTCATGCAAGCAACTCTGCATTTGACTCAGCAAACAGGGCTGTTCAGATTTTTGGATCAGTCGCCTATAGGAAGACAAATAGAGTAGCAAGACACTTCTTGGATTCAAGAGCAACTACGATATATGAAGGCGCGAATGAAGTACTTGAACTAAAAATGGCATCACAAATTCTTGGCGATGATTATAGAGCCTATTGATATCATTTACATTAGATTATGTTTACTAATAAGTCTTAGGATAATAATACCTCATTCATTATTGCTAATCCTTCCTGTATCTCCTCATCACCTATTATTAAAGGAGGCATTACTATCATTGCCTTATGACTAGCAGGTAGTAACAAAAGTCATCTATTAAACAACTCTCTTAACTTCTTATCTCTTCTTTCTCTTAGATCAAATTCAATTCCAATCATTAAGCCTATTCCTCTTACGTCGACTATACCATTTCTGCCTACCATTTCATTTAACCCTTTTTTTAAGGCTTCACCTTTGGTAGCGGCATTTATTAGAAGTTTCTCTTGGCTAATGACATCTATTATTTTTGCACCTACTGCCATATCTATTCTGCTACCTGCACCCCAAGTACTAGAGAGTACCCACTCTACATCAGGATCAAAAATTCTGTTATAAACAGCTACGCCTACCTGCAATGCTTTTGCAATACTCATGATGTCAGGCTTTACATCATAATGCTCAAAAGCCTACCATTTGCCCGTTCTACCCATACCAGACTGTACCTAGTCTAGGATAAGTGGAACTTCGTACTGTTTTGCAAATTTTTCAAGATTCCTGATAAATTGTTTACTTGCAACATTGCATCCTCCTTCACCTTGGATGACTTCACTTATAATGAAGGCAACTTTGTTTTCCTTCAATAGCTTTTGAATTGAATCGATTTCTGAGTCGCCGTCATCAATACAAAATTTTATTCTCTTAACAGGTAATTCAGAAAAGTTGGCTTTCTGAACCGGCTTACTAAAAAAACTGAGTGCACCCAGAGTTCTTCCATGGAAAGAACTAATACGTGATATACCAGGCAGCGCTCCCATCTTCCTATAGGCAATCTTTATTGCATTTTCAACAGCTTCTGCACCACTATTGATGAAAAATGTCTTGAAGTTTTCTGGAATAATTGAAGCTACTTTCTGTGCTATTATAGCATGTTCTTCACAATAAAAATCCTGCCCTGCAATCTTATGAATACCATTTTTTGAAGTCTTTCAATACTTCGATAATCTCTGGATGCGAATATCCAAGTGGGCATGCACATATATTCGATGTAAAGTCGAGGAATGTACTCCCGTCTACATCTTCGATTATGGAGTCGTGGCCATTTGCAATAACAAGCGGATAAGTAAAAGTTGAATTATAAGAAATCCCCCTTTATGATATTAATTATTTTTGTAGCCATGGGTCCAGGGGACAAAGTACCAATTCTATGTACCACATTTGTAATTATCTAATGCATTTAATAAATATCAATAATCTTCTGCTGACCATATATGCTCATTCTCACAACAACCTCAAGTTAATGCATTTCAATTACTATAATTTTGAATGCATTAGAATGTTGCAACGCAATATGTTGTTATTAGTATGTAATAGCAACTATCTATAAAACATTAATTAAACAAATATTTTTGATCTTGAAGTCCTACTTATATTGTGAAAGCATTCAATTTAGCTATCTACTATTCTGGATATGTATCTGCTAATTCAAAACGATTCACAACAACAAATACTGACAGAACCTAATGAGATGAAACCGTAATAATAGCAATCTAGGTTTTTACAATAAGTTATATTGCTTAGTATAAAATATATTTTAAATGCAGCTTATAAGGAAGTTTGAGATACAGTCTGCAAAAAAGGTCATTGAATTTTTGAATACGCAACCTGTCGGTAGGATTGCAACTATCGATTCTAAAGGCTATCCACAGGTAATACCGATGAACTTTGTATACGTAAGAGCAAATACAATGTGCATGGATTCAAATTGTATAATAAAATCAGATGCAGTCTATATGCATTCACATCCTATAGGTGAAAAACTTGATAATATTAGAAGAAATTCACAAGTTGGATTTGAAGTTGATAGGCATATCTGTTTTTTGCCATCATATTATTTTCATAGTTCTGATGCGTCACAAGCTGATACTCTCTATATCAGTGTAGTTATTAAAGGACACGCATTACTGGTTGAAGATAACATTGAGAAGGCAAACGCACTGAATGCTCTGATGGAAAAGTATCAGAAGGAGGGAAGATATGAAAGACTTGAACCTAACATGCGATCTGTACAAGAAGTAAGTGTAATTAAGATAGTTCCTAAAGAAATGCACGGTAAGTACAAGATCGGACAGCATTGGACCCCTGCATATAGATTAAGAATAGCCAGAAATATTGTTAAAAGGGAGGGAAAGGCAAATGCTATAGATATTCTTAATATTATGGGTATTGAGATTTTGTCAGATGGTAACTTGAATTTGAAGGAAGAGCCAATAATGTAATTCTTTGTTCTTATTCGGACATTAACTAATATCCATCTACTTATCATATTTTGATTATTTAGTTCTAATTTTGAAGAATTTATTAATGTAGCCCACAGATTTGAAATGCAAACATAATATAGCCAGCGATTCTGCCAGAACATCTATATGGGTAAAAGTTATTAGTGTCTTTTGGCATCATCTCGTATTTCAGAGCAGAAGCATCTTGTTTTGACAATTGTAATTTGATTAATCGATCACTGAATATCTTATTCCACGGTAGTTGCGGAAGCGGATCCTTCTTAATGGCAATCATTGATACTATTCTTTTATTATCCTCCCTATCTACAATGATGTAATAATTGAACTCATATTTGTTATCTAGTGGATCTGGCATAGTGTATGGATCGATCTGAATATACATTTCTAGACGATCTCTTAAGGAATAAGCTAATTCACTCATTATTGCAATATCTGTTAATGTTAATTTTTTGATATCATCAGGAGCAGGTGGTTTTGGGGATGCTGCTAACACATATTATATAACAATCACCATTTATATAATTTTAATCTGCTCTTGTCAACGCACAATTACAAAAAGAAAAAAGAAAAAAGTTGTTTGGATTGTCTATAAGTTTATAGTTATTCCAAATATTCTGTTTAACATTAATGATATTATTATTATTATTATTATTATAATTATACAGGCTACTAGATTCGCTAACTTAAAAAACATTAAATTGCATTATCTTGTCAAGAAAAATTGCCGGGGTACCCAAGCTAGGTAAGTATAAAACCCCTAAAAGGGGTCAGCCTCGAGATCCTATATGAGGTGTTAGCTGATGTCCT
>JBKOWU010000016.1:0-7227 GCA_046724555.1 Thermoproteota archaeon
GCGACGGTATCGAATAAGTGTCGTAACCCTCTTCTGTATTAATCTAATCTTCTACTGCCACTTGTAGTTATTCGCATTGATGTGGCAACCCTGTTTCTTTACTTAATGGAATGAATTTGCCGCTTTGGCTCTTGTTGTTTGGAACAAAATAGATTTCCTGTCCGCAGCCTTTGTTGCATTGATGGTATCGCCTTTATTGTGTCTGTTGGTGTTGTGATTGTCCTTGTTGCTGCTATTCACTTAAGAGTACATAAGCATGCAAAACATCACTTGAAAATAATATTCAACGACTACTTTAGAACACCTTCCATCACTAATCTTCTAAATTCTCTATCAGATTTGTTCTTCCTTATTTCCATCAGCTTAAAAGCATCATTGCCTACCAAACTTCTTAATTCTGGCGGAACATCTCTTACCGTAATGGCATTTAAAATGACTGTGGCTACTTCTGTTGGGGGTAAACCATTTTGAAATCTAGGTTTGAATCCGGCAATTCTCTTTTCTGTTATATCTGCATAAGGAGAATTACGGTCAGCGGTGGTAGTACTAGTGGAAACGTTTTTCCCTATCTTTAAATTATTGTCAAAATTAGTCTTAATTACGCCCGGCTCTATAAGTATGACCTTTATTCCAAATTGCTCCAATTCATAACCCATAGATTCAGATAGTCCCTCTAATGCAAACTTTGAGCTCACATAAGCAGGGGTAAGAGGAAATCCGATTATACCAGCTATGGAGCTTATATTTACTATTGTGCCACGTCGTTGCTTTCTCATAATTGGTAACACTGACTGACTAACTCTGATGACACCAAATACATTAGTTTCAAATTGTTCTTTAAATTCTTGGATTGAAAGCTCTTCTAATGGTCCTAGTAATGCATAACCCGCATTGTTGACTAAAACATCTATAGTTTCTTGTTCATTTGCTACCTTCTCAATTGCTTCTTTAACTGATTTGTCATCTGTTACATCAAGCTTTAGAACTTCTAAAGGTAATCTCTCTTTTTGTTTTAACTCAATAATTTTGTTAGATTTATCAAGATTGCGCATTGTGGCATAAGTGAAAAACCCGTTTCTTGCCAATAATAAACTGGTCTCAAATCCTATGCCAGATGAGCTACCAGTAACTATTGCTACTTTCGTCTTGTTCATTTTATCAGCATCCATTTTTTACTGTCATTATCCTTTTTTGTAATGGAATAAATAATATGGTATCTATGCATCTGCTTTTTGTCATCATTCCCATTGTTGTAGCATTGGATGGTCAAATTTGGTTTAGAACTCAGCTATCGTAAGCATTGGTTTTCCTTCTTGTTAGTTGCTATCTGAAGTAATTTTCCTATAAAATAGCAGAGATTTGCTACAATATGGCAGTAACCATGATTATTGTCCATTTATGAAATTGCATATATACATTAAATCCAATAATACTGAGGAATGGGGGAGAGCAATAGAACCCGTAGTCTCATCATACTATTCTTTATTTCAACGCTGGCTTTCTCTTTAACATCTGCAGGTGTTCTCAGAGGCAATATGGCTATCAGTATGGATGCTTATGCCACAAAATCTGGGATCTTCTGGAGGAAGTAGCAGCGGTGATAAGGGCGGAAGAGGGAGTAGCAGCAGTAGCGGCGGTGGAGGAGACGATAATGGCGGTGGTAGCGATGATAAAAGCGGAGGAGGTAGTAGCGGCGGTGGTAGTAGCGGTGGCGAAGGCGGCGATACCGGCTGTGCTGGTACTGGTGATGAAGGGGGCGAAACTGGGCCCCTACACCACCAGAAACAGGTACACCCCCAGCATGTCCAGACGGATCCTCAGACTGCAATACACCTCCTCCACCCCCTCCAGTATGCCCGGATAGTTCTTCCGACTGTAGTACGCCACCATCTCCTCCTTGTCCAGAAGGTTCTTCTGATTGCGTAACACCTCCTCCACCACCTGGTTACTGCACAACCAACCCTGATGATCCACAATGTCCACAATGTCCACCAGTCGGCGTAGGTATGTCATGTCCACCTCCGCCGCCACCACCGAATTGTCAAAAATGGCAGCATTTTGATCCTAAGCTAAACAAATGCGTTCCACCATGTCCACCAGGCTATTATCTAAAGAACGGAGTTTGTGTCAAGGGTCAGATATCATGTCCACGAGGGTACCACCTGGAGAATGGAGTTTGTACTAGGACAATTATAAAACATCTAACCACAGTTGAAACAGTAGTCAGGAACTTTGTTACCGCCAAGCCAACATTCCTACTTCTCTTAGATACAGCTCAACTATGTCAGCTTGCAGTAGATAAACAATGTGTAGATAAGCAAAACCAATTTGATACTTTGAATCTGGTCACAAAGCTAGATTCTACTGGCAAGACATGGACTATAACAGGTCAAGTTGAAAATAGAATATCAAAGATTCAAAGAAATGTACAGGTCGTAGCATACTTCTACGATTCTAAAGGAAATAGTGTAGGTGGACCGTATAAAGGTACAGTTAATCCAACAGTACTTAAAAGCCTGCAACTAGGTGCATTTAATATGAAACCAAGTACGTCTATTATGAAAGGGACACATACATTTCTCAGACTAGAATATCAAAGTACTTCACCATCTTAAACTACCTTAAAAATATGACCAGTAATTATGATGACTGTAACAAATTCACCTATCTCTTCGATGGACAAAGTACAGATGGCTGGCGTATGGCCGGTCCTGGTAAATTTGCGCTTGTTGGATATGACAAGTCAATGCAATCACAAGGAGGAATGGGATTACTATGGTATACTAAAAAGAAGTACAGGGATTTTGTACTAAAGGTTAATTGGAAAGTTAATGATAGAAACGACAATTCTGGCGTGTTTGTCAGATTTTCAGATCCAGATAATGATCCTTTGATAGCTGTTAATACAGGATATGAGATTCAAATTGACGATATGGCGATGCCGGATGGTAATCCTCTTCACAAAACAGGTGCAATATACAACTTTGCCGCTCCTTCAAATGCAGCGGCATCAAAACCTGTAGGCCAATGGAATACCTTTGAGATAGAAGTAACAGGTCAAAAATATAGCGTTATCTTAAATGGTGAAAAGGTAATACCAGAATTTACAGGCAATAGGAGTACTGAAGGATACATTGGAATCCAAAATCATGATGCAGATTCTTATGTATCATTTAAGAATATTATGATAAAGGAGAAGTAGAAGCTAGAGTTCAGCATGATTTTTGAGGAACCTATGTTGAACTCAGTAGCTATAAAGTGTTTTGTAATTCTCGATTATAATTAGTATCAAGATTATATTAAAAAAATTAATGAATACTGGTGCAATACGCTGTACTAATGTCTAAACGAAATAATATACCTAGAAAACAGAGAGCGCTCGTTCTTCAAGGTGGAGGTGCATCAGGTCTCTGATTCTCCTTCTTGTCCGTCTATTTCATAATCTGTGAAGGTAACAATATTTTTATGGTTTGGTCTGGCTAGCTTCTGTTCTGAAGTCCTTCTCCCAAATAACTGTCTAAGAAAACTCATACCTTTGTCCTCCTTATTTTACCTCTTACTGATACTTGATTACACAATCAACATTTGTTGTATAGTACTATTGTGCATATTCAATAGAAAATAAATAACGCATGGTGTATAACCCAGTTCTCTAATTATTACTGACTCTTCTCTCTCTTTACTAGTATATAGTGAGGTATGTTTGCAATAGTAGCTGGATATGATGTATTATATTCCCATCCTAATTCAAGCAGCTTCTTTGCTTCTTGCAAATCTGTGACAGTCGCTATATCTACTACTCGTCTACGTTTGAAAAATGGCTTGTCATAATTCTGGCTGCTTTTATGCTCATGCTGTTGACCATCCTCGTTAACTAATTTCCATATTATTTTACCTGTTGCAGGATCTTCTCCTATCTTTTCAAAACCTATCATCTGATTAGGAAACCCTGCTGCTTTACACTTGTTGCATTCTTGCATCTTTTTTTGCGGTTTTGATGCTTCCGTTTGAATTGTTGTTGACATGTTGTAGAAGATACTTTACAAAATTCATTAATAATATATGATACACTTTCACGAGAGGGAGGGATAATGAAATATTAGTTTGCTATATTTTGGTTTATTGTATTTATCTTTGCTTTGGAATTAAAGTCTGGTCATGTATATTGTTGGAATAAACTTAAATTACTTACACTGATGTGATAACCCTGTCTCTTTGTCTAATGGGATGTATTTACCATTCTGCCTCTTGCTGTGATTTGCATCAAAATAGATTTCCTGGCCATAGCCTTTACGACATTGCTTATAATATCGCCTTTGTCGTTTCCGCTGTTATTGTAGCTGCTATGGTTGATTATCATTTATACTATGATATGAAGGTAAATATCATAGAACCAAGAACAACACCATATACTATATGACCGCCCAGACTTGCAAATGCTGGCATACGACCTAAAGGATGATTGAATGGAGATAATCCAGTAATTGGTTTATGTATAGGTATCAAAGTAATAATCCATAATACAAAACCATATAGTAGTCCTAGCAAAAGTAACGATGTGCTACTATTGACAAGAGTTGTAAAAAATGAACCAACAATAAATGGAAAGGCTATTCCTGCAAGAGTACCATTTAGGAAATGAAAGAAAAAAACTCCTTTGAAGTGAATTTTATTATTGTCATTTGGAAGCTTAAACAATCGTTTTGTTATAACCTGATTTTCATGCCACTCAAATACGCCATGCAAACCCCAGCGCTTCCACGATGGGATCTCAGTTAATGTCATTAGGACTGTTGATACTATGCCACCTAACAGGCCGATCAGCAAATATGACAATATCTCAAATGAAAATGGCATACAAGACTTTTATATCAATAAATCTCCCAATCCTTCCCTTGTGGTTATAGCCCACGCTTTTCGATCTTTGCTTCGTTATATACATAGAACATTATTATAGAACCATCATCGAAGACGACGCCAAGCGAGGGGTTTTTTGTGCATTTTTATTTTCCCTCGACTTCGTTAATGCTGTCATTGTTAAACTCCGGGTAACCTTTTATGAAGCAGCTATCAGGATTGCTAAGGTAGTTGTCTACTAACTGACTGACGGTAATTTCAGTGTCGTCAACGTCTACTATCTTGTATATTTGAAAATCGCTATTTTTTACCCCCCAGTTGGTGTCGTGTTTAACGATAGTTCTAAACTCTTCTTCTAGAATATTTCTACTTGGATATACTCGATAATCTAGTATCTTTAGGCGAAGATCGCCATCTTCGTCAAATAATGAAAATATGCTATCTTCGACTGGAGAATACAGGTTCTCACTTCTATTTATGATGCTTTTAGTCATATTTGTGACTCCCATATTAGACAATGGATAGAGATACTGCTTTCGAACAGCGTCGACACTTATCGGTATTTTCATAATATCGTAGGTCTTTTGGGCTAGTTCTTTGCTTGTTAAGCCTACTTCTGTTTCCTGTATAACTACGATTTCCTGTTTTATGCCGTCTCTATCGATGATCTCTTTTGTTACCTTGTGGCTGTTCTTGCATATTTGAAAATGCTGACATCAATGACTGTATCTGAGACTGAATTGTACTGACTGTGTTGTCCAGAGAACTTATTTTGTCGTCTTTTTGCTTCTGACCTTCTAAAGTCTCGTTGTAAGCATCATAAGTTAATACCATTCTGCAGTTAGCACAGAATTTTGAATCAGGTTTGTTAGGCTCGCTGCAATTAGGACATTGCTTTGGTCTTAGTATGTCTCCTGCTTCTCGATCCTTTGGAATTATTCCATATGCTTCTAAGATGCTGTCATTTGATTCGTTTCCAAAATAGTGCAGGTATTTTAGATGCATATTGGAGCCAGGAGACCAGCCTGCAAATTGGCGTAGATGGTGCTCCTTGAGGATTCCAGATTTCTCTGTTAGTGAGGAATGTCTTCTTATGTATGGATTCCATGGTTTTTTTAGTAATTCACGAATCTTTTGTTTATCTTCAGGAGAGATATTTGGATTGTCAAGTAATTTGGGAAAGAATTCTATTTTATAATCTCGATAGATTTTGTTGAGAGTTGCTACAGCAATGGCCCTATTGAGACTCTTGCCTAGTCCACACAGCAATATACTATTAGGATTACCCGCATGAGGATGATGATTGGTTATCCAGTCCTTTATGTAAGGTAGTGAATCTATTAGAGGAATAGGCCTTGTTCCTGTTTTACCATTCACCAAAATTTCCGCATACTGCTTCTTATCAGGTCTTAGTTTGAACACAACATCTTTTATTCTTAGTTTCAGCAGTTCATGAGGTCTTGCTGCTGAATCTCTTGACATTGCATGATAACATCGATCTCTGGGATTAGGACAGTATCTTAGAAATAATGAATCATCTTCTGATGTCCACAGGTCTGTAGGCTTGTAGATCGACTTCTCTTTTCGCTTCAGCTGTGGAATATTTTCTACAACATATGGTTTTGGTCTTTTCTTTTGTTCTATATTTGGGAAATACAGCCACTTAAAGAAACGCATCAATTGCATTCTATATGTGTTGTATGTTCCAATCCATTTATGCAATGGATCAACACTCTCAGGTTTACGATAACTATCAAGAAACGAAAGTAAATCTTCTCTTGTTATTAAAGAACGTTGATAAGTTACAAAGTAATATTATAATATCCTTCCTATAGTGATCGGATGGGTTAATCTCTGACCTTAAGGAAGATATATAATCGCATATGGTAAGAGCATTTTCTTTGCCTCTAGACACAGGTAATACCCTGTTACAAAGACGGTTGGAGCAGTAAGAAGGTAGTCCAGCTGTAGCATTCTCTATTTTTATGTTTACTATGTTGTCTGATAAGGTGCTTGTATCAGCAATAGTAGTAGCAGTAGTAGGTGCTGTTGGAATAGAAATCCGTGTTGATGTAGATTTAGAAGTAGAAGATATAGCAGTAGATGTGGACATTTGAGACTTTAGATGGCTCTCTTTCATCTGTTAGATGGTAAGAAAGATGAATTATATAAGATAGTATTGGATAAGTGCTTCTATAATGGAAAGCAGTACTTTTGGTCACGTTACAGATTGGAATGAAGTCATTAAAAAGGAAGCAAGAGGACGAAATGATGCAGATCTTGGTGAAGTACTGGAGGTAAGAGACGATATAGTCGTTACAGAACGAGGTACCTTAAACAAAGAAAAATTCTATCTACCTAAGTCAATTC
>JBKOWU010000359.1:0-11674 GCA_046724555.1 Thermoproteota archaeon
GCGACGGTATCGAATAAGTGTCGTAACCCTCTTCTGTATTAATCTAATCTTCTACTGCCACTTGTAGTTATTCGCATTGATGTGGCAACCCTGTTTCTTTACTTAATGGAATGAATTTGCCGCTTTGGCTCTTGTTGTTTGCATCAAAATAGATTTCCTGACTACAGCCTTTGTTGCATTGAAGATATCTTCTTTGTTGTTGTGACTGCTGTGTTTGTTGGTACGACTGCTGCCCTTGTTGCTTCAGATGATCCCTCCGCACCGGACAATCATGGGGTTAATTAGTACCTGGATCTAATGGTATCTTCTTACCTGTTCTCTCGCTAACCCATTTGTCATCAAACTTGATTGGGTTTCCACATAGTCTGCATGTTAAACTGCTCATAACTAATAAAATATGAACTATTAGAGTAAATGAATTAACTGCAGTTTAGATTCTATTAACCTCATTACCCAATCATGACCATCAGCAACAAGCAAATTCTACTCTTCAATTTGATAATTCTTCTAGTTTGCTTTTCAGGTCCTTTGACCTATTTCTGAGAGTTACTTCTGTTACTCCTGCTGCCTCTGCAATATCAACTTGTGTCTTATTTTCGCCAGTCTTAAGGCATGACAAGTAAAGAATAGTAGCTGCTAATGCCATTGGATTTTTCCCAGCAGATAATATATCATCATCTTTTCTTTTAATTTCATCCATTATCCTTATCGCTAGTCGCTTGGTTTTCTCACTCAGATTAGCTTTGTTTGCAACCTTTGCAATACACTTTGTATGATCGGCTAATGGAACTTTAATGTCAAGTTCGACAAGCAACAATGTATACGCTTTTGCTAACTGTTTGCGCTTTATATTAGAGGCTGCGGCAATATCTTTTAATGTTCTTGTAGTGCTCATTTCTCTACAAGCGATATGTACAGAAGCAGCAACAAGCCCAGAAACTAACCTCCCACGCGATAATTTCCTCTCATGAGCTTTTCTATAAATGTATGCAGCTTTCTCTACCACTACATATGGTAACGTAAGTTTATCTTTCAATATGCGAAGTTTATTGAAAGCATGCATAAGCCCTATGTCAGAAGAATCATGAACATGCGCTCTTGAATCCAATGTCCTTAATCTTTGCATTGTAGCATGCATCGCATCATCCATTTTTTTCCCACCCGCATCTCTATTCGTTTTTCCAATTACACATGCAAGTCCCATATCATGGATTGCTAGTGACGATGGAACTCCTGTGCGACTCCTATTCCCATGTTCCTCATTAGAGAATGCACGCCATTCTGGTTGGTTAATATTCTGAATCTTGTCTAAAACTATCATTCCACATTTGCTGCAAATGGTCTCTCCTGAATCTGGATCTGTTATCATCAGTAGATGATCATTGCACACGGGGCAAGTACTAGACATTTGTGGTGGCGATGGCTCCATTATTAAGAACTACTTTTCAATTGTTTCAGTTAAATCTTCTACAATATAATCTATGCTAAATTAATGGAGATGGTTACATTTTATAATCTCTAAAAAATAATTAGAACGCTGTTTACGTTCTACTACTCCTTACATGTGAGTTAGAACAGTAACCACAGTAACCATTAGTAGATGGTCTTTGGTGGCATATACATTCACATTTAGCGCCAATTCCTGATGAAAACTTTTTTCTCATATACTATGGTCATTCGTCGTTACATGTATTTAAATCACCATTGATTTCTAATGACAGATGATTCTATTACTTAAGGTAATAGGTAGAATTACAATGCATCTTGCCTACTATAATATCTCTTTTCTTTTCTTTCTTTGATGGCAGGCCTAAGCCAAATAAATCAATTTATTATCTAACAATGTAAGAAAGAGGCAGACGATCTCTATATCGAAATCAGTATCTAATCTCATACCAACAATCTTAATAGCCGCTACAACACTATTCTTAGTAGGAATTGCTATAAATTCCATTTACAATGCAAGTGCCAAAGAATGTGATGATAGTGATAGTACGACCAAAGGTAATAATAATAATGATGAAAACAACAATGACAATGGTGATACTGATACCACAACTTGTACCGATAAACAGGACTTAAATGATCATGAACATTCCGCTACAGCAAAAGATTCAACTCGTTTCCGTTTATCTATACCATTTCCATAAGATAATAAAAACATGTATTTACTGGTTATCCAATAATTCGGCAAGTAGGCGATATAATAGGTCGCCAGTCTGTTTTTAAAGAATAATGCAGCCTTATCACAATAGGCTAGCAGCAGATCTCTTCTTATTCAAGACTGTATCGACAATATAATATTCTTTTTATTTTTTGCTTCCTCTTGTATCTTTTTTTGTTTTCTTAATTTTGCCTTATTCGTAGTGTTTCTTGGTCCTATCCTTAATCTAGATCCACAACAAGGGCAAAATACTCCATCCCATTTTACAAATAAATTACATATCTGACAGCGTTTATGTCCATAAAAATAACGACCAGAACCTTTGTGACGTATACATATTCCTTTACAAGTCATTTTCTACCATCTGCTTATATAATTCTCGCCATAGTAAATCTACGTCCTGTTTTGGTAATTATGATCTTGACTTGCTTTCCTATACGTCCACCCTTGACAAATATCATACAGTCTTGTATCTTAGCAATGCCGTCTCCATGCCTACCGATTTCTGTAATATCTACCTGATATTCCTTGCCCACTATGAGCTGTATTGCGTCAGCAGAGTCTCTATTGAAGCTCTTGCTACCGCTGCTTCTGCTACCTACCTCATATCTACTACTTCTGCTCTTGTTTTGTTGGCTATTTCCAAAACTTGTCCGTGGTGGCAGAGGACTGTCGTTTTCGTGTCCTGGATGTAATCTTATATGATCCCAGTATTCTGAATTTGTGATTGCATTTTTGCAAACAGGACAGTTTGCATAACCACATTTATGGTATCCTATGAAATTAGGATGGATCCTTTGATTACATCTGTCGCATTTATCGTCCTTTTTCTTTATAGTATTCATTGTAGCCATCTATAACTACCTCTTGTCTTTATCACGTCGTTAGATTTTGGTACGTGGCAAAAGATTAGATAATAAAGGAGAATAATGGTAGAGTGGGCCATTAAATTAGACTACTTACTCTTTTTGTACTTATACAACAATTTCGGCTGTAGCAAATCTCTCTCCTACTGAGGTAACCTTTGCCTTTACATCCTGTCCTACCCTTGCGTCTTTTACAAAGATCACAAAGCCTTGTATCTTAGCAATGCCATCGCCTCTTCTACTTGTCTCCGTGATTTGTACATTGTATTCTTTGCCTGTCTCAACTGGTTTTGATCCAAAGTTGCTGGTGCTATATCTTGTTCCTGATGTGTAGTTCATTAATAACTCGTAAACACTGCTTTTATTCCCAATATGAATGGATGTTTTTCGAATTTGAGGTTGCTGTTTACTAGCCATGAAATTTTATAGCTTCAGAGATAGCAACAGTGAATAGTCTATCCTGAGCTGGCCTGGCCTAAGCCAAGATTTAAGGAGTCTGATTGCTGTGAAGCAGCTTAAAGCCAATGTTATTTTTTCTAATATTAGAATAAACAACAAAATACATATACATACAAAATTAGTTTAGTCAACTATCTAATTGCTATGAAAACTCTTCTTATTCTGCGTCATGCCAAAGCTGTAAGTAAAGATCTCAGCTTATCAGATCATGACAGACCATTAGATAAGTTTGGAAAGAATGATGCATTACATATGGGTAAGCTGATGAAGGACAAAGATATAATCCCATCTTTCATTATAAGTTCAACTGCACTTAGAGCTAAAACAACAGCAGAGATTGTAGCTAAAGGATGCAGTTATCAAGGAGATATCGTTCTTAATCAGTCTCTTTATGAAGCAAAACCAAAAGACTACCTATTGATACTAAATACACTTTCTGACAAATATAATAGTGTACTGATAGTAGGACATAGTCCGACGGTAGAAGATACAATACAAATGCTTACAGATTCAGCAGGTGTAGTAACAATACCATCATGTGTCCTAGCTCATCTCAGTCTACCAATTGAAAGTTGGTCAGACCTAAGTAAAAGTAAAGTAGAACAACATAATGCAGTGCTAAGGGAAATAATACAACCCAGATAGGTTTCTGTGTTATTTTATTATTTGATAAACATGTTTGAATTCTTTAATAGCTATCATAGAATTGGTATGACTATTAAGGAACAAATCATAGTCCGCACTCTTCAGCCAAACGCGAAACTAATCCAAGAACACTGTTTGCAAATTCTCATTCAGTAAATCTAAAAATTTCATATCCTCTGCTCTGAGTTCGAAGTCAAATACCTCACGCAAAACAGGCGATTTTACCGCCAAGACGATAGATGGGCTAATAGAGGAAGGTAAAAGAGACGCGACTGATGCATCGTTAGGATAATAACAACCCTTGCAAGTATGTAAAAAAGTTCTAAATAAGGAATCTAACAAGTTAATGAACCTTCCTTCTTGGCAAAAATGTAAAAAATATGGTTCAGTTGTATGGCTGAGTATTAGTTTACATTAATACTTTATATACATGCAATAACTCGACCAGCAGCCATGGGTTTGAATTCCATCACAAGTTTTTCTTCATCTATCTATTTTTTACCATGAACAATATGCAAAGCAAAGCAAAGCAAACCAAGCCAAGATCAATAATAACAGGTTTATTGCAATAATACTAATAATGATACCAATTCAATTTATGTATCATCTTTATACTTTGATGCCAGTTACTCTGAATCTATATTGATTCTTATAGATATCTTGGTAAAACCTAGCATAACTTTCTGCGACATCATAGGTGGCAAAAATTTGTCTCAACCCTTCAATTGCAGTTTTATTTCCATATACATCTATAATTTCTACAGCATAATATTTTGGCAGTTTTTTTAGATATTTTATCGTTAAAAATAGGTTGAACAACAGGAATGATGTTATAGCGGCGACAATTATCACAAGTTCAAATCCTCTTGCGAGGTTAAAAAGAGATGCTACAAGATTATCCTGTAACCATTTGTATGCAATGGTAAAGACTTTGACGAATGCGGTTACTACAAATTCAAACAACAACATCGCTACATACATCCTTTGTAAATCATACCCTATAATAAATTTTTTAGATATCCTCCAGTAGATGATTACTACTATTTTGCAGTCATTCTAAGAACATCTACTTGACCATTATGCAGCCAATCCTTTAGCTCATTATGACTTGGCTTTGTGTCATGCTTGCCAGCAAGATGCAGATGTAAAAGAACGTAGTTAACTTGATTTAGCAACGGTTTGTTTGCTTCATCTCCTTTACGTAACTTATTCCTAAGATCCCCCGGAACGGTCTTCCACCAGTCATTAAAACTCTTCATACCTACCTTATGGGTTTATGGCACACTATTTCATATATATCTTTGATATATTTAGCTAAATGATTGCTAAAGACGGAAACCAGAATAGCAAATGATGGTAATAGAAGCAATGGTTACCTTTAATATTATTCTTTGGTTCATCTTTTTTAGTTGTGTCGTCTACCTTCAAATACACATATTGTAGCATCAATCTTTGTTCTTTGTTTTGTTGACACTTGGGAAACAAAGATGTATTTCCTACCAAGTCAACCGACTATGTGAGTGGATATAGAGTAGGTGTCATACAGGCAGACGAAGACGTACAAAAGTTCACTGATAACAAGTTAAGTGGCATAGACGCAGCTCAAGACAAAATAGAATGTCCGCCTGATTCTTTTAATGCAGATTTCTGTGCGGGCTACAAAGATGGATATTCAGACGAAGCGATGGACCAACTAGAATAATAAGAAGAAGAACTATTCTGGTAGCGTATACTATGGAACAAGTAGATTAAACTAAAGATTTAGAAAAAACACAAATGTGAAAGCGCCATCTCGCGCAAGAATCTACTCATAATGTTTTCAATAGTTGAATAGTTAGTCAGGCAAGCAATTGCAGTAGTTATATTTATTGTTCCAAAGGATTATGCTATATAGTTCATCTTTCATTTTGTAATGATTTCTTAACGCTTGGTTTAGTTATTCTAGCTCTCCTACCTTGATTTGTATATCAGCATGTTGTGTTTCTAGTTGAAGTAATATCATGTTCAATAACTGATTATTTTTATAACTTTATTATAGGATTGGTTATATTATTAATACATACTTGGTATTATTTGGACTATGTGGATTAGGTATTAAAGGAGGGCTTGTGTTAGGTCTAACTGTAGCCGAAATTTTAACATCATATTGGAATTTTAGATATAGCTCATCGTATCCCCCAAAGGTATATGTTTTCAATAGAAGAATTCATCATGGCGAGATAGGTGCATTATTAGCATTATCTTCTTTATTCTTAAGGAGGAGTACTCCTGTTGCGAGTATAGCCGCAATACTGACAGGTATTGGAATAGGACTTGTTAAGGATGATCATGCAGACATAGCTGACTGGTTTAAGCTCAAAAAGAACGAAATTCATAGGCATAAAGATAAACAAAAAGATAATAATTTGCAAATGCATTGATATCCATATATCTATCTAAATTATTTTAACATTACAATTGGAGCATTACTAGGAATTTTTTCAAGTTAAGAATCACGTATATTATCTGTAATTTTAGCTTTCATTTCCGAAGTCATCTCCTCTTGTTTTATAGCATGTACTTCCCATACATGTTGGTAAGCATTTTTTATAATATCTTCCTCTCTTTCTCCTTCTATTATGTAGCCACAGTCTAATCCAATATCGCGGCAAGCTAATTTTTTCATTTCCCTAGTACACAGAATAACACTGCTTAATAATTATCTCTTTACAATATTTTATCTTGTTAGCGTGTTTAATTAAATTCTGTCTTCATATATCTAAATTAGCAATCCTAAGAAGATTAACTACTTGTGGTATACCTATTTTCGCTGCCTTTGCTTCTTTACATAGTTTTACAAAATATGTGGTATTGCCTTGGAATTCCAGATATATCTCGGTAATATCGTCAAGACCAACTAGCTTTAAATATTCTCCATAATATGCGGTTGCCTGGGCCTGATTCAAGTTTAAATCAATGGTAACCTCCAAGTGGGGGCAGCTCAGTATCTTTGAATTGGATAGTTGTACACATAAATTCAGGGACATCGTCTTCATTACACACTTCTATAAATTCTTCTAAATTATCCAGAAATTCAGTTCTATATTTGCAACCACTATCATTCAAGGAATCATCTGTCATACAATGACCATATTGTACTGAAGTATGATAGCATTCCTTCATATTGCTTGAAGTAGCTTCCACATCGATAGGTACCATTTCTGATAAAATCTTCTTTTACCAAACAAGTAAAGTTATTCTTTCCTTTTGCCGCCTTAAGATATGGAAAATCCTTTGAGTATTGGGTCTGCAAATCCTTTGTCGAAGTACAAATATAGCTTGAACCCAATGTTCTGGCAATAGCTATAGCTACGGGCTTTTCCCAAAACCTGTAGGCGCTTCTAATTCGATATATTTGTAGCCCGAATTGAATGCATTGCACATCTCCTGCAGTACCTTTTCTTGATTATGGCGTCTATATGAAAATGGGAAATTCTTGATAAGTTCGTATATAGATAACGATCCATGGTTAGTATTATTGCTACTAGTCACTTAGATTCTTTGTATTGTTATTCTCTTTATACTATATTATTTTTATTTTTATAGCTAATTATTATCATCTATAGTAAATAATAACATACTCCCAGAACATACAAAAAATAACTTTTAACTATCTCGATAATTTTAATGGGATTGCAACAAATCTCAGTAACTAATATATATATGGAGAATTTCTTTATGCCATATTATAGTAGCTAAAGATGACGATAATAATACTTTATGCTAACAGTTATTATGCTGCCATTCATTCCTAATTGTATTTACTGTGCTTGAACTAAGTTGTATTCAATACAGGAATTTCAGTTCTAATTTTAATCTTAAATATACAAGTGAAACTTATATAATATCATCTTATGTATTATAATAATCCAGTATGTCAGATTCTGCTGAAGTTGAGTTACATTGGATAGGCCATGATGGCTTCAGAGTACGTGGCAAAGACACCAGCAATAACAACATTACAATATATATTGATCCCTATCAACTTTCGAAAATGCAACAGAATAAAAATGATGCAGATCTTGTTTTAATATCTCATAATCACTATGACCATTTGAGCATAGATGATTTAAAACACGTTATAAGCAAACAAACAAGTATAATTGCCGCTAAGGAATGCAGTGAACAGCTAAAAGAAATAGATGTACAAGAAGTGAAAACTGTAAGTCCAGGGGATAAAATAGTTATTCGAGACATTCCAATTGAAACTGTGCCGGCGTACAATACAAATAAGAAATTTCATCCAAAACCTGACGAAAAGGTTGGCTATGTTTTTACTGTGAGCAATCAACGTATTTACCATACTGGTGACACAGATATAATTCCTGAAATGAGATCGATTAACCCTGACATAGCATTTGTTCCTGTATCAGGAACATATGTTATGACAGCGGAAGAGGCTGCTCAAGCAGTAAATGAATACATTAGGCCAAAAAAAATAGCAATACCTATGCATTATGGATCAATAGTCGGCACAGACAAGGACGCTGAAAAATTCTCAAAGCTTGTTAAGACATGTGAGACTAAAATCTTAAAACGAGAATGATATCAGATTGAATTGAATTGAAAATAGAAAATAAAATAAAATTTGATAACACTTTATGAAAACAGAGTATTTAAAAACTTAAATACGATTTCTTTTTTATATAAATGAAAATGGCAGCAAAGAAAAAAGGATCAAAGTCTGCAAAGAAAGTGAAAGCAGGGGCTAAATCCAAGAAGTGATCATTTAAACGATCTTTCTTGCGGTGTTTCCCTTTCTTTTGTCAATCACGTCATTCACAGACCTCTGATGTTCTGCAAATTATTTTTAATTTAGCTTCCAGTTAAGTATGTGATAACAATCACAGCAATATTGCAATAGAGTATAATGTAATCCAGAGAATATATGCTTTGGCTTGAAAAATGAGGATGTGTAATCGGTAATACTAATTTAGCAGTAGTCTTTTTTTCATAATATTTTTTATTTTATTCTGTTTTATTTTAACGCTGCAATAAAGTAGATGTAAAAAAGGAAAAGAAAAATTCTGGTTTTGAAAATTGCATGCTCTAAGGTTATGACAGAGAATCCTAAATTTTCAACTCACACAAAGATCAATTCAAATGCGTACTAAATGCATATTTTTTTGATTATAATATTCCCGTATTCTATCCATTAAAGTAAAAAAAGTGCCAAAATTATAATAAAATAAAGGAAGAAGAATATAATATTCTCTCCTCTTGACTCATATGGAAAGTGGCCGTAACTGATCGACACAGTTGTAAATGGTGATGCCGTTATCATTATAGGAAGCTGAGGCGTTGCAGAATGGAACAAGCGCAAACAGTAAAAGATAGATATTAAAGAGCTGTGTATGCCCCTTTATAAACTGCTTTTTTGACTTTAATTTTTTATAAATAATAATCGTAATTCAATTTTGCTTCACGTACTTCATATGCCAGTAACTTAAAAAAGAGGTAAAATCAACTTC
Source organism: Thermoproteota archaeon (assembly GCA_046724555.1). GTDB lineage: Archaea > Thermoproteota > Nitrososphaeria > Nitrososphaerales > Nitrososphaeraceae > JAFAQB01. The sequence continues at coordinate 9,645 of JBKOWU010000359.1, forward strand.
AAATGTAATGTTGGAGGGAGGCAAGACTGTTTTTCGGAGAGCAGGTTTTGAATTTCAATTAAGACATCTTTTAATTATTGGTGTTTTAGGTATTGTATTTACGACCGCATTTATAATGCGTTCTTATCCAGGAAAATATGGATTTTATCTAAATGAATTTGATCCTTACTTTGATTATCGTGCAACTAAATATATTGTAGATCATGGCCTTAGTGCATACTGGAAATGGCATGATACCATGTCATGGTATCCTGAAGGACGCAATATTCCAGGCACATCGCAGTCAGGACTACACATAGTTGCTGCTTTTCTATATAGTATTTTTGGTCGCGGTATTTCATTGCTAGATTTTACAATCATATTGCCTGTGATTATGGGTTCACTAACTGCTATAGTTATTTTTGCGCTCGTAAGGGTAATAGCCGGCACTTCTGCAGGAATGTTTTCAGCGCTCCTATTTTCCTTCTCTCCTGCTATAATCCAAAGGGGAAATCTAGGGTGGTTCAAATCAGAACCTCTGGGCTTGTTTTTTGGTTTGCTTGCTACATATTTGTTTATTTCTGCAATTAAGCATAGAGAAATCAAGTATGCTATCCCAAAAGCAGTTGTAGGAGGACTTATGCTTGGACTTGCTAATGCATCATGGGGAGGAATTCAGTATTTTAGTATACCGATTTCATTATTTCTTATTGCACTTCCGTTCTTTAGAAGAGATACAAGTATTCCGATGTATGTAGCAATTACATTTACGATATTTGCCATGATATCAGCAGGAGCTTTTCCAAGGCCGGGCATTTCGTTTGTATTTGGTTTACCAGGTATTGCTTTGATTGGTGGCACAATATTTCTGTGTATCGCAAACTTTTTGAAAAAATTAAGTCAGCCAAAGACAGAAATCCGAAACACACTCTTTCTTTTAGCTGCATTCGTTATTGTAGCAGGTGGTGTCATAGGTGCAGGAGTATATCATCCATCCTCATTCAGATACCTAAACTCAGTAAATCCATTTCTCTCATCACAAAATGCTTTAACTCAATCAGTTGCTGAGCATTTTACACCTACGTTGGTAGATTATTTCTCAAACTACTCAATATTGTTAATGTTCGGTGGATTAGGTGTTTGGATGGCATTTAAACGAAGGGACGATATGTCAATATTTGCATTAATACTTGGATTGACAGGAATTTATGTTAGTGCTACATTTGCCAGGTTGTTAGTCTTTTCATCTATGGGAGTTATCGTCTTGGCTGGATTGGGAATATATGAGGTAACACAGAGCATACTTGAAATTAGAGAATCATCGTCATCAGCTACGTCTGCAACATCAGCAGCAAAGGCAAGAAAAATTAACAGAAAAAGATTTGACCAGAGTGCTGGCGGAATACAACAACGGTCCAAAGCAAGAATTATTAGAATTGTCTCTGTAGTCATGATTATTTTCATACTTTCAATTCCAATGATATACCCACCAAATTCTAATTGGCTGATTTCTGCAGATATTCCTCCGTCTATCGCCAACGGTGGAACAGGATATAAAATACAGACTAATGATTGGATAGATTCTTTAAATTGGATTTCAAAAAACACTCCAAAAAATGCAATAATTGCGTCATGGTGGGATTATGGATACTGGATAACTACTTTAGGCAATCGAACCAGCTTAGCAGATAATGGAACCATAAATCAAACTCGTATACAAACTATTGCAAAAATGTTCATTGAAAAACCCGAAGACTCAATTAAAATAGCTCGACAATTAAAGGCAGATTACATTTTAGTCTACGTTGTAGCTCAACGTCTGGCAACTGCAAGTCCTAATGCTTTATATACTTTGGGAAATGGCGGAGATGAAAGTAAGAAGCAGTGGTTCATTAGAATAGGAGGGTTCGATGAGAATAAATATTTAGAACAAGATGGAGTAACTCCTACACCATTATTCTGGAATGCAACATTTCTCGGTCAGTTGATACCCTTTACTGTTCAAGGTTATGCTTCAAGAACCAACATTCAATCACAATACTCTCCAGGTA
>JBKOWU010000361.1:0-4679 GCA_046724555.1 Thermoproteota archaeon
AATAGTATATTATGTAACACTTGGTTTAAAGTTGCTTCGTCCTTTCATTATAATAAAGGCAGTGATATTTCTCCCACTTACAGGCGATATTGTTACAGCCTTAATGTATCTTGTAGGAGCATTATATTCAGGTATGCTTTATGGTATAGATGTCAGATTACGACATCCTGGTTACAAATTTTGGATATACCGTCCAATCATGACATTTCTATCAACATTTGTAATAAGTTGGTTGGTGATTTATGCTGCAATAACAATTAGAAAAGAAGCATGGAGATAGACAGAATAAAGAATATGCAATGATAAACAAAGAGAGAGAAGATTTAGACTAACTAGTAAAAAATAAGGGTAGCATAATAATTAAAAAATAACATGGAAAACGAAGCTAAGAAGAAGAACAGAAGATGGGATGCAGTTGTTGTAGGAATTGGAATGGTGTTGGCGTTCTCGATGATAATTATGAAAATTACCGGTTATTGGCCCTGCCGTATTGCCACTACGCTACATATCAAGCAAGTCTCTTGTGATAAATCTATCCAAGAGAATACATCTTCGATAATACATTGGATTCAGCAGCAGCTTCATTTGAAAGTCTTTCCTCATTTCTTATTACAATTTCCTCAAAATACCTAATAACAGTAATCTCTGAAATATTTGGAAGATGGGATATTTCTTTTCCATTTATCATATCAAGTATCATTGCAGGAAAGTTAGCTCCTGCCAAAGCTGTAAATATTGTTCCACCACCCAATCTTGGATTAACTTCTATTAATTTAGTTATACCTTCCGATGACTCTTTCATTTGTATACAGCAAGGTCCTCTTATACCAAGATGTTCTGCAATTTTCATACAGCTTGTCTCTATGTCTGCATCTCGTATAACTTTCCCTTTGGTAGAGATACCCGCTTTTGTTTGAATCCTAATCCTAGGAACTGCCATCAATGGTTTTTTATCCAGATCAGAAAGTACATCTATAGTGTATTCAGTTCCAGGTAAAAATTCTTGAAATATCATGCTATCAAACCTTGATGATATATATTCAAGACCAGATTCATCGTCAATCTTCAAAACATCACGACTTCCTTTTCCAAATTGTGGTTTTGCAATAACTGGAAATGATCTAACCTTGTCTGGGTTTGTAGTTGTAAAAGGGACTTTAAAGTCACTATTGAAGGAAAGGCTTTGATAAGTTAATGTTTTGTCCCGACACATTTCCAAAGTATTCCTGTCACTTACAACTGCGTAAGCTCCAATTTCTGCCAATCTCTCACGGTTTTCGCTGTATGGATAGATATCAAAGCCGGAGGCAGGCATTAAGACTTTAACTTTATGATTCTTTATGATTTCAATTAGCCTATCGATATATGCGGAATGGTTGGCTTCAGGTAGGACTTCACTACTATCAGCCATAAAGAAACCCGCAGATAAAGTGCTAGAATCGGTAGCAATGATTTTTCCTCTAAAGTTTACCATTTTCAGTGACTTTATAGTGTTTATCCCAGCAGGGCCGGAAGCGCCGGGAATTATGACAGATGAAGATGATGTCGGTAACATGGCTCTATGCAAATGACATAACCAGTGCTTGCTTCAATTAGTGGCACATGACACATATAAAAACATTCTTTCACTTGTTATTGTAATTCATAATAATAGAACATTCTATATATGCAGCAATTGAACATTAAAGAGGATTATCATGTACATTGCAATTACAATGATCATTCCGCAGCTGATCTCACAATTCAAAATGTCTTAAAACATGCAAAAAGAATTGGGCTACAAACTTTGGCTTTTACCGAACATGTTAGAAAGACCTCAAAGTGGATTCCAAAGTACCTAGGAGAAATAGAAAGATCTAAAAGAGACTATGACAACGATAATAATTTGAAAGTTATTTCTGGGTTTGAGGCAAAGATACTTAAAGATGGTTCTATTAATTGTCTTGAAGAATATAGTAGAAATTACTTTTTAATAGCTAGTTTTCATAATAATTATAATGACAAACAAGTTTGGGTCAATGCGCTCAAGGGGGCGATCGAAAATCCACAGGTAAATGTCATAGGCCATATTGCACCAGAGCCAACATTTACACTGCAATATAGCGAAGTTGATGAACTAGCTCATTTGATGGCAGAAAATAAAAAAATAGTAGAAGTTAATGCAAAATATCATAGACCCCCTTCAGACTGGATACTAATTTTTAAGAAAAGAGGAGTAAAATTTCACTTGGGCAGTGATGCCCATTCTTTACATCAGATAGGCCAATTTGAGAGCGTTTCAGACCTTATATCATTAGTAGATAAGGCAGATGATCCTTAACCTCTTTCTTGAGATTAATATATAATATAATATAATATGGTTAATATACGATGTTTATTTATTTATTATTTAAAACTTGCAATTTAATGAAGAGCGCTCCATAATATCAAACGATAAAGTAACAGGCATATCTATTATAATTCCAACATATAATGAATCTGAAAATATTTTACAGCTGATAGAAGCTATAAGAGATAATCTGCTGCATGGCATATTTACCGAAGTAGTAGTAGTAGACGATAATTCTCCTGATGGGACAGGTACAATAGTAGAAAAATACATACATGATATGACTAGAACAGACGAATCCAATCAAAGAAACAAACAGTTTTTGGTTAAAGCTATTCATAGATATGGTAAGAGCGGGCTTATCTCTGCGATTTTAGAAGGAGTAGCATCTTCATCTGCAGAATATATTCTAGTCATGGACGCAGATTTTTCTCACTCACCTCAAATGATACCAATAATGGTAGATGAGCTATTGCATAACCCAGATCATATAGTTGTTGCATCCAGGTATAGCAAAGGTGGTTCAGTAGTAGGATGGCCAATTAAACGCAAGATAATTAGTAAAGGAGCGACTATGATCGCAAGACGTATTTTGAAGCTACGTAATGTTTCAGACCCAATGTCAGGCTTTTTTGCATGCCGACGAAATACGATTGAGAGCATCAAGATCGATACAATAGGATATAAACTGCTGCTTGAAGTATTAGTCAAGACCAACAATAGAATGGTAAAGGAAATTCCATATACATTTACTGATAGAAAATTTGGCCAAAGTAAGATGGATTTCAATATAATATTGGATTATATTAAAGCGATATGGCACCTTTACAGACACGGACAGAAATCAAAGAAACAGGCTCTACAGACTAAAGAAGAAAAACGCAAGTCAGTATTATTCTTGTCTAAGGCTGGAAGATTCTTTACTGTTGGGGGAACCGGTTTATTGGTAAATTACTTAGTATCATATTTACTATCTAATGGCATATTGGCGCGACTTTGGTACATAGAAGCTACTATAATTGGTATAGCATGTTCTATAACTTCTAACTTTTTCCTAAACAAAGCATGGACTTTTGAAGATAGAAATTTTTCTGCCAGACACACTTTAAAACAATACGGACTGTTTGTTGCCATTAGTTCGGCGGGTGCGGCATTACAATTAATAATATTGTATTTATTAGTGCAGTCAGGCGAACCATACGAAATATCGTTAATATTAGCGGTAGTTATTGCATCGATGGGTAACTTTTTGCTTAACAAAAAATTAACTTTCAGAGAAAAATTATGGGGCTAAGCCTTAACATTATTTCATACTTACATAATCCAATCATCCCAAAAATTTAGTGTAAGAAAACAGAAAGAGGTGAATTTTATTTTCTGTATAACATTTAAATAGAACATTTTATGATAAATATTACTACTTTAAAGTAACAGTTAGTAGTAGGCAAGATGCATAAGAGATTTGCTGACGTCAAGTTTGTTGTCATAAACAGAATGAATATATATACAACATTAACGGTTCTATTTTTTATAAGGAATTAGATATACGAATATTTATAGACTATAGCGTAAATATTGCAGGATATTCGCCGGTCACTAATTTGCAACATTATGTCCAAATGACGAGATTAACAAACAACAGCTCTTCAAACGCAGTTCTTTAGTTATTCATACTGCATTTAATCATCCAATCATGTACATCTAAATAGTATATATTACTAAATCCTTAACTGATCAGATTTTTATATTCCAATAGTGTTTCCATCTAGGATGGGTCGAGTTGATAAAGGTATTAATTGTAGCGTTCAAGACTGTGACAAAACAGCAGAACGTTCAATGAGTGGTAGTAAGGCAAGCATGGCAACGGGTTTAATACTTGATTCTTCAAATAGAAGAGTGTACCTATGTAGGGAGCATTACAAGGAATGGAAGAAGGTTACCAAGGAGGATCGTGAAAACGAAAGGGCTCGATGGGGATAGAGTCTATATTTTTCAGTCACTTCCGGTGGATAGAGTATTTGCTTACATATACTGAAGGTACTTCAGTTCAGTATGAAAGTAGGTAGTGTTATATGCACAAATATATCTCCTGTAGATGTAGATGATGATAATAGTTTTATTCTAATATACCCCTATATGCAAGAGTATCTACTATTTAGGACACGAAGCAGCCAAGAATGAACTATTTGATTTTGCATGTTATTACAATAATTAGAAATGCAAAAGCCTTTAATTCAGCTCAATAGATACCTGTCTATCCAGTAAATAAATATGCGTCTTCTCCAATTACATTCAGACTTTATAGAATACGAACCCATCTCTAGAGAAATTAGTGATGCAGAAGAAAACA
>JBKOWU010000056.1:0-3100 GCA_046724555.1 Thermoproteota archaeon
GAATGCTATTCAATGAAGCTCGAACTATTAACTGCATATAGAACTAATACATGACCTTTAGAAATGTGCCCTTTTGCAACAACAATTTTCTTCCATATGATTTTTGTAATGGATAGAAAGATGTATGGAGACAGTTTATATTAGATATGCTGGGATTTGGTAAAAGCTAAGAACCACTTGCTTCTATATAGAAATGTAAGACAATAATTTGACCTTCAAAGACCTAAAGAAAAGAGTTTGTCTAGAAACAACACAACAACAGACTAAACTTTTTGAGAGATTGTTGAACATACACGCAGCATAAGTTAAAGGATATTAGAACTAATGGAGACTGCTGTTTTAATCACATCATTGGTCTACCTAAGAAAAATGCAGTAGAAAAGCCCCTTCATGAGTATGAGAAATTAATTTTTGATTCTCTAGTTACTCAAAATGATAACTCTAATGCTTCTTCTGACAACAGCATCTTTGGATAAAGAAAGCTACAGGATTAGGCGTATCGGAGTTTATGCTCCGGTTTATGGCCTGGCTTTGTTTAAAGGATAATCTTTAACAGGCTCACAAATGTGCATCGTCACAGGGCCTAGGCACAATTCTAGTGGTCGACAGAAAAGATTCTATGATTATGGAATTAAAAGATGATTCCAAAACAACATTCGCTGAGGCTATAGGACTATCAACTTATTCTAATAGTAAAGCAGGTGTTTTATCTTATGTAGCAATATTTGAAAACCTATGGAAACAATCAGAATTATATGAACAATTAATGAAAGCACATGAACGACTACAGATGCATGATAAAATGCAAAAGGAGTTTGTCGATATAGCAGCTCATGAACTACGTACACCAATACAACCCATTATTGGTCTATCTGATGTCATTCTTTCCAATACGAAAGATGTAGAACAGGCAAAGTTATTGGAAGTCTTCAGCGGCTCACGGAGGACATATTAGATGTAACAAAAATTGAAAGTCAATCATTAAACCTCAAAAAAGAGCAATTCAATCTAAATGAGGTAATTACAAATGCTATAGAAGATATAATGACAAAAAAAGTCTTCTCGTCTTTCTCAATAAAAGCTAAGAATCCCAAAATAAAATTATTGAACAGTCAGTCACAGGATTTTTATATTTATGCAGATAAAGGAAGAATAAGCCAAGTGGTTTCTAACCTCTTAGCTAATGCTGTCAAATTTACAAAGCAGCTGAAGACAACATTATCATTATGATAAAAAAGGAAGGAGAAGGACAAAGACAAAATAACAATAATAATCAACAGGTTATTGTCAGCATAAAAGACACAGGCATCGGTATAGACTCTGAAATATTGCTAAAGCTTTTTACAGAATTTGCTACCAAATCACAAACAGGGGGCACAGGACTTGGATTATTCATATGTAAGGGTATTGTAGAGTCTCATGGTGGAAGGATATGGGCCGAGAATAACAAAGATGGTGAAAAAGGTGCAACATTTTGCTTCACTATACCATTAAGCAATGTGGCTTAGTTAATATATACAAATCTTGAACTAATTAGAAAAGCAATAACTTGTAATGTTATATTGGAGGCTTTTAGGTTAGTACTAAAGTTCTATCATTTTCAAGAAAGCAGTAGTTGAAGTAATGCGTCATGACTTGTAATACCAAATTATTCTATTCCTGATTAGAACACAAATTAAACTGTTCATTGAATCCTCTTACATACAGGGCTCAAGCAGATAGGAATCATCAAACTATCTTACTCGTAGATATAGGACTGCAGTTGATAATGATGGAACTTTAGACTTAAGATTTCTATGGTTTTATCGTAAAAAACTATTTGGGAGTATATGATCACTAAGAATAGACATGAAGAGAATAACTGACTATAAGGGTGATAGTGATTACCATAACAACAACAATGATAGCAATAATGATAATAAATCCTCTACTCTTCGGTATATTTGTACAATTAAGGACTTACCATCGGCTGGTAAATCAAGACAATTTTTAATAAGCAATGACAAAGGATCTAAAAAAATCCAAATTGCTATATTCAACGTAGATGGCAAATACTACTGTATATCAAATAAATGCCAACATCAAGGAGGGCCACTAAGTAAGGGGATATTGGATGGGGAAAAGAAAGTTATAACCTGTCCATGGCATGGTTGGAAATATTCTATCATTGATGGTAAGGCTCCACATAAGGGAGGAGACAGTGTTGACTCTTATGAAACTAAGGTAATTGAAGATAAGCTATATGTAAACTCGGTCCCTAATAATATCGGCAGGAGAGTTACACGGCCGCACAAGGAATATTCTGATTTGCAAAATTCAGTAAGGGAATATTTGAACCATATGGAAAAAGATAGCAACCTTATCCAACTCAGTAGAGACACTGAAAGGAATGCCAGAATATTGGGAATATCAACTACCAACTCAAATGATAAGGTTGCGCCGCGGAAAAGTACATCCGAAGAGGCGTTAATGTATGCACTAGATTACGCAAAAAATGAATTTGGTGCTGAAACAAAGATGATAAAGCTTAGGGACCTGCATTTCAAACATTGCGAGGGATACTATTCGAAAAATGCCGGTGCATGCATATTTCCATGTTCAATTTCAGAGATGGATAAAGAGGACCAGATGATAGAGATTTATCAAAAAGTTATCATATGGGGTGACGTTGTAATCATCGCTACTCCTATTAGGTGGGGTAATGCAAGCTCACTTTATTACCAAATGGTTCAGAGGATGAACTGTGTGCAAAATCAAATCATCACTCATGGGAGTTATCTTATTCGAGATAAAGTTGCTGCGTTTATAATTACAGGAGGCCAAGACAATGTACAACATGTTGCTGGAGAACTCATGACATTTTGGTCACAACTTGGTTTTGTTTTCGGCAAGTTCCCATTCGTAGGTTGGACAAGAGGTTGGTATGCCGAAGATACAGAGAATAACTTTGACAAGATGAAAGACAATAAACATATGCGACAAGATATTATTAAGACTGTAAGTGGTGCAGTAAACATGTCAAAGCTAGTAAAAGAAAATCGGTACGATGAATGTGTTTTAAAACAAATCCATTCATAACCTAGAACACGGATATTTTTTT
>JBKOWU010000080.1:0-1898 GCA_046724555.1 Thermoproteota archaeon
AAAGATTATAGAGATTGCATGTATAAAAGCAATGAGGCATATAAAAACATCTCAAAAAATATGCCTGATGAGGCTCAATATGTGGTTAATTTTGCATATAGATATCCATATTTTATTAGACTTAATCTACGTGAAGCATGCCATCTTATCGAACTAAGAACTGTACCTCAAGGACACCCGGATTACCGCAACATATGTCAAAAGATGTTTGAACAGATAAAACAGGTTCATCCCGTATTTGCAGATGGAATGAAATTTGTAGACTTAAAAACGTACAATCTAGAAAGATTGAGCGCTGAGAAAAATTCAGAGAAGAAGAAAATGGAATTGAATTAACATTATGCAAACCATCTTTCTAGTGATTGATTGCGGTTTGTAATGCTTTTTTTTAGTTTTTCAATGGCACCATTTACACGGTCTGCAGAAAAATTTTTTTCTATGCAGAGAAAATTGGCTATACCATTATAGTCTGCCTCGCCGAACTGCATATTATCCACGTTTGGAGCCTCCGGCTTTAGAAATATATCACGTATTTTCTGGTAAGGAATATAAGATAAGGAGTATTTGATTTTCTCAATATTTTCTAATTTACCATATTCACGAACCAATTTTAAAGCTGTTTTTGGTCCAATTCCTGGAAAGCCTTCTGGATTAAAGTCTGTACCTATCAAAATTCCGACATCTACTAATTGCTCATGTGTCAATTTAGTCTGATCGAGAACTTGTTGATGCTCTATAATTTCTGGTTCAATTTCAACATACATCTTCCTATTAGGAACTTTTCTTTTGCCGCTAATAGTAAGGTTACGTATAAGCCTACTGGAACCAAATAATATAGAATCATAATCTTGGCTTGCGCAGCTAAATGCAATACCTTGCTTTGTCAGATATGCGGCAGCAGCCTCCCCTTCTGAAGGTGCCTGAACAAACGGAATTCCAAGAAGGGCAAGGATCTTTTTCGATTCTTCTACCATTGCATCAGTCAATATAGATGTAGCTTGACTATACTTTCGTGCATCTTCAAATCTTCCTTCTGTTATTGCTTGATGATATCTTTCTGATGCCTCCTCTTTAATCTTATAACGACGTTCAATCTCCTTTAACTTAAGAGGATTGGGTTTGCCATCAAAGATATAAACGAGTTTTACATTCTCTGCGAGTAAGTGTATGTTGCGGTAGAACAAACCACTCAGATGACTTGTGATATCACCTTGTGCATTTGTAAGTAATTCGCCAGTTGGACCACGAATTGTTGCAAGGAATTGATAAATTGTATTATATGCATCAACTGCCACCACTTTATTTGCTAATTCTGATATTGTGATACTTGAAGGTCGTATAATCGGTTTTAGGTCTAACCCCATTCACATATTTTTGACTATAGCAAGATTTTACTTTTTCTTTAGGTTTTTCTTTACAGATTCCCAACCCAATGTAACGATTTCTTCATAAACATTAGATAGTTTCGGAATAGACTCTTCATTTTCAGCAGCTGTTTTTACCCTACTGCGATAATAGTTCTCGATGTCATGGGCAGTTTTGCTGTCAATAGTGATAGAAATTCGTGCTTTAGGCATTATACTTGTGCGCCTACTATTTTATCTCCATACCATACATTATATAATTCATTAATACAATTTTGCCATAAAATGTAAGTTTTTGACTGTGAAGAGCCTAAGCAAGCAGTCAAGAGTAATATTAGCATTTACAGCAATCATTACTTTTACCTGAATACTTATATGTCTCGTAAGGAAGACGACGCCGGGAGTGGGATTTGAACCCACGAGTCCCGAAGGACATCAGCTAACACCTCATATAGGATCTCGAGGCTGACCCCTTTTAGGGGTTTTATACTTACCTAGCTTGGGTACCCCGGCAATTTTTCTTGACAAGATAAT
>JBKOWU010000014.1:0-14900 GCA_046724555.1 Thermoproteota archaeon
TAACAGTATCTCCCTTATGCACTATAATATTTGTTAGCGTAAATACAGCGATTGGTTCACCTACTTTAGATTCATTTGCATTTAGTTCTTGGGTAAAAATGTAATACTCATTTTGCTTTGCCTCTGGCGCACCTACCTCTGTAACTGAAGATGGCTGCTGGGCAGCTGCAGGTAATAATAACGTACCACTAATAATGGGTAGTAAATGCGGCAAACCTAACAATAATATTAACGCTACAAAAAGACTAAGTTCAGTTTGAACTCTTTTCATGTTTATAATTGTTATTTCAAATATATACATGTATATGTCTAAATATGGTAAATAAGCTGATCTTCTACATAAAAAGATAAAAAATGTGGATTTAGACTATACGGGTCAAAAGATCAGAAAAATACCTATAAGTGGAGAGACAAAGCAGTTATAGTTTTGAAAAGTCTACATTTAAAATAATATCATAAGAGATGGGATAGAGCCAAGGATACCAGGTATAGGCATTCACTCTGTAAGTGTGCAGTTCTTTGACAAAGATGATACATTGCTTGGAGAAAACAGTGATGGAACAGACAGTCTAGCGCCAGGACAAACATGGTCATTTAAGGTGTCAGGGTTTCCAGAAACACTCGAAAACCAGCCGATAACAGCAGTTGACTATTATCTTATCACTGCACAGGATTCAAGCAATAACTACCGTATCCTCTTTTATAGTAGACCATTTTAGCCTATTTTGAAAAATATAATGGTCAAAAAGAAGAAGTCAAAAGGTGTGCAAGCAGGCTGGATGATACGGGATTAAGTTAATCAATCTTTTCTTGAAAGCGATAGAACTTGAGTGCCAACCTAAACGCATCAAATATATCATTGTACGAAGTTGCTTCTTTATCCAAAACACCATCATTATCTACAGCAGTTCTGAGTGAAGTAATAGTTTGCCAAGCCTATCAGGATTGTTATCTATTATGCCGTAGTCTTAACTGCCCATGTTGTTCTCAATAAAAATTCAGTTACTGGGAAATATTTTTTTCTTGTTTAGTTTGTACCCTTGGTTTGAGTTGTTCATATCTCATTTTAAACAGTTCTATTACCGCTGATATTTCATGTTCTTGTTCTTTATCTTTATTAATCCAATAGCTAACCCATCCTGAGTTTGGTAGTACATGATGAGGTGATACACGACCAGAATCTACAAGATCATTTCTGATTTTCATCGGAAATGGCAAATCAGCTAAACTCTCGCCATGAATATGACCCATTTCTCTTTTATTTACACGAAATTCTACACCTCCGAATCTATGTGGTTCAGCAGTAACATTCGGCCAGCTCAATATTTCTTTTTGAATTTCTTTCAAAATCGTTCCCATATGTATCACTTATTGATGTATATTTATAAACTTAGATGTTTACAAATTATATAAATGCTGATTACTATATCATTGTCAAGATTGATGTCAATTATTTGTAAACCAAAGGGTTAATGAATGGGGTTAACTTAATGAAATATATAATTTGCCTCATCCAGCCGCCATTACAAAAACCATTGAAAGAAATCTTGCCGATGGATTCAGCGAGCCAAAGAAAAAGCTGCTTTACTATCTTAAGGTCATGCAACAAGCAGGACTTGAAGAATTAGCAAACGTTATGAAGATATTAAGAAAGCAGTTCATAAGCACATTACCGCTTTACAAAAAAGACGTCTAGTAGAAAGCGTGGAAGTTAGAGGACATGTTGGCAGACCAAGGATGGTCTATCAGCTGACGAGTCAAAGTAAAACAGTGTTTCCAAAATCATATAGCGCAATTGCCACTCATGCTCTTGACTTTATTGAAAGAAATATGGGTAAGGAAGCTGTTGAAAAAGTTGTACGTGAACGTCAAGGTGAACTTTTTGACCAATACTATGAACGTCTTAAGGGATTAGATTTTGATAAACGTGTGAACTAGCAAAGATTAGAGATGAAGAAGGGTATGTGGCTGCTGCGTTGCTCTACCACTTAAATGATATCAACATAAAGTAGATTCATAAACTCTTATTTTTTTATCATTCCGTATGTGTTTATTATAATGAGATGTTTTTCCGATAAAGCTAAAAATCTGAATTACGTATTATTTAGGAGGGAAAAATCTGAACTTTGAGCACAAAAAATGAACAATTGCAATGGCGTAGGTCTAAGGTTATTGAGATGAGATCTAGAGGCTTAAATCAAATAGAAATAGCACATGAATTGCAAGTGTCAAAAGCCTCTATTAGTTCAGACATGCAGTATTTACGTAAGCAGGCTAAAGAATCTATCAAAGAATATGTTACAGAAGACCTATCTGAACAATATCAAATATGTCTTTGCGCATTGGATACTATACTCAAAAACGCATTTGAAATATTGCAAACTTCACATGACAATAGAGAGAAATTGCAAGCAATGGAATTATTCAAGAATACCCATTTAGTTAAGTTAGAACTACTATCTAATGCTACAACTATAGATAGTGCTCTGAATTATATCAGAGATAAGCAACAAGAACAACACAAAAGGCTAGTCTTGGATTCAACTAGCAATGACAACAACAGCAATGACGGCCAACTAACTAAAGCAGGTAGACAAACATTATTCTAGCCTTTGTTTTGTAATTTTATTTTCTAGAAAAATATGCTTCAGATTTTTGTTCTATGATGGAAATCAAATTGTCCATACGTGGACTACTTATATAAAGGAGACCATCTTTACCACGTGATAATTAACACAAGCTTATACAAATCACAAATGTGCTTTACCACTGGTAAAATAAATTGCTATAGTTAGATAGTAGATCTAGGGATGATGGCAGTGATTTCTGTATGGATATGAATGACCATAGCATTACGACTTCAGGGGGCTATCATCATCATTATCGTTATAATAAATTCAAAAAGATATTAGGCTTAGGTTCTCATGACCCGCAATACTATGATCAAATTATAACAAAACTAAATCTTCAGGCAAGGGAACAAGAACATGAAAGTAGTCTACAGCAGGATCAAACATCAGCAAGAAGTAGTAGGGATAAGAAGAACAACAAGAAGAAAAAAATACTCCTAGTAGATGATGAGCCTGACACTTGCATAGTTTACCAAATAGCGTTAGAAGATGCTGGCTATGAATGCGTGTCATATACAGATTCAGTTAAAGCTTTACAAGAATTCAAACCTCACTTTTATGATTTGATTTTACTTGATATCAAAATGCCGGTGTTAAATGGATTTGAGCTTTATAAGAAGATACTAAACCTTGATAAAACTGTACATATAATTTTTGTAACAGCTTCAGAGGTATATTATGAGAAGTTTAGAGGTCAACACTTCCCAGAACTAGGTAAGATTAACTATATTCAAAAGCCAATTGGAAATGATGAGTTAGTAAGTATGGTAGATACGATAATAGCAAATTCAATAACCATGGATTAAATCACTCAAATAAATTGCAAAGACAATCATTGCAATTACTTCATGGCATAGGTGTCTGAATGATGGCTTTGTGCTGAATAGAAGGATTAGCTTCCATGGTTATAGCAACCAGATAATCAGCTATTGTTTCTGCATTTTGATTTGATTGTTTCGTCAATGTGTTAATGTAGTATTGTTGAAGACCGCTAGTTGCTGATTCAAACTTACCATTTAATGGTTGTAACGATGGAAATTCCTCTGCTGCTTTAAGAGTTGCTGTTGGTAATTGTGTGATTGATTGGTTACTGTTATTAGTATAGCTTAGTGGTAGTGGGGCTGGTGATGATGAGTGGTGGACCATGCTATATGCAACTGATAGAACTTGTTTTTACACATAAATATTCCCATTATGTGTGTTTATGATAACCTAACTATCTATCACTTTATAGTTCTTATACTCAACTATTTTTTTTATTTTATTTCGTTTTTTAAGTTCCCTTGAAATCCACAGTAAGGTAGACAATGTATACGTAGGAACAAAGTCTCCAATAACTGGTATCAATTCAATTGTATTTATTGCAGTGGAAATTTTACTTTTTGTTATAGAATATAATAAGCTAGTTGTAATAACATCAAATACATCTCCAATAACTGGTAAATCAAATAATGGAGCTGCAAAGTAGTCTAAAGCATCAGCTATAACAGAAATTGTCA
The DNA here is from genome assembly GCA_046724555.1 of Thermoproteota archaeon. GTDB lineage: Archaea > Thermoproteota > Nitrososphaeria > Nitrososphaerales > Nitrososphaeraceae > JAFAQB01. Next base: position 4,130 of record JBKOWU010000014.1, read on the forward strand.
AGGCTGCTGCGGCTTTGTGAATTAATGGAGTACCTTCTTCCGTTATCTGCATACTATTTAGTGTACAATATATTTAATAAATATATCACTAGCGATATTAGGTAAATTACTAGTGATTTCAATCTTAGTTCTATAGCAGCCTTACGAATATCGCTAGCAATATACCGTAATATGGACATAAAGGTATTGTAGCCTATGAAATAATAAATATCAACTTTATATTTATTTAGTATTTGCGCAAGCATTCAATATTCCCGACATTTTAAATGTCATATGTACATAATTATGATGCTTACAATACATCTTTATATGCACCTTTTTGACTTCTGTGTTTGAGACTGATATTATAAAAAATGTCGCAGCCAGTATCATCAGGACTAGGGAAAACAAAACACCTGGCTATTAATCAGCAGCAACAACGGCACAAATTCTACGATTCTGAACAAGGCCATGTGAACGATCCTCTACTTGATAGAAAAATAGAAGAGGTTGTATCAGGATTGTTTCCATATTATTCAAATGTGCTTGGCAAGGTGGCCTTATCAAATAAAGAAAATGCTTTGACCATAATATCATATATCAACGCAATGAGAACGGAAGCAAATCTATCTGACAATTACAGAAGGGATCTTATCTTGCTGCTTTCAAGATTTTCGAACTATTTTCAAAACAATCTATCCTTCAAAGAGATAACTAGGGATAACCTGTTAGCATTTCTTGATAGTTTTCGCAAACCCGAAAGTGCTGATCCTCTACATAAGTGGATTGGCACATACAATATACACAGAATGCATCTTACCAGGTTCTTCAAGTGGTTATATTCGCCTGACATTGAGCCAAATAAGAGACCCAAACCACCAGTCATAGATAATATCGTCCAGCTAAAGAGAAGAGAGACTTCTATATACAAGCCAAGTGACCTCTGGACAGAAGAGGATGATGCTTTATTTTTAAAATATTGTCCGTCTAAGCGAATCAAGTGCTATCATGCAGTAGCTAGGGATACAAGTTGCAGACCTCATGAGATATTGAAATTAAGGATAAGAGATATTGTGTTTAAAACTGCAGCGGGTAACTACCAATATGCAGAAGTGCTAGTCAATGGCAAGAGTGGCAGCAGACATATACCTCTCATAAATTCAGTTCCATTTGTAAAAGACTATTTGGATCATGAGCACCCAATGAGTACAAATCCAAATTCGATATTTATTTGTGGTATTGGCAAGAGCTTAGGTAAAGCTTTACAACGCGTAAGCCTTCACATGATATATACTAAAAAATACAGACAGGAACACTTTCCCAAATTACTAGAAAATCCAAACGTCCCTCCTGAGGACAAACAAAAGATAAGAGATCTTTTGCAAAAACCATGGAATCCCTATGTGTTCAGGCATAGCGCCCTCACACAAAAATCCACAATGTTAAAGGAGCATGTACTGCGGCAGCATGCTGGCTGGTCTGGAAGGTCACAAATGCATCTCAAATATCTGCATTACTTTGGAAATGAAAGCTCAGAAAGCCTGCTTGAAGCATACGGGATAGTTCCAAAAGATCAGCAATCAATAGATGTACTACGACCAAAGCAATGTCCTAATTGCAGCGAGCCTAACAAACCTGATTCAAAATTCTGTGCTAAATGCAGGATGGTATTAACTTATTATGCATACAGCGAGACTTTAGAAAGGCAGCAAGAAAAAGAGTCAGAGGTGCAAAAATTGCAGCAAAAGTATGAGCAAGACATGAAGAGTATGCGAGAAGAAATGGAAAGGAAATTCCAGCAGATACTTACAAAGATAGATACAGGAAAGCTGAGCTAGTATAACACTCAACAACAGTTTGGTAGACTTAATGATAGACAAAATACATAAATTTTTTCTGTTGTTCCTAACTTAATAGTCATATTCCACCCTTCATATTCTAACACGTCTATTCTGATAGTTCGTCCAACTTTTCATTGTACCACAACTGATATTATCGGGATGCATGAGACAAGGCAAGTTTGACCAAAACCCAAAAATATACAAGTCATTTTCTTGATGTTTCCAGCTCCTGTATAAGTTGATTTACCTTTGGATCTCTGCTAGCAGGCATTGCGTTCTGAAGAAAATTGTCTTCTGGATTCAAAATATTGTATAGTATTTTTGCTAGATCAAGACATTCACGTTGAATAAACCTATCCTCCGAATACTTGTCTGTATACTCTGCAAAAAAATGATCTACCAACCATCCAGCCAATAATCTGTATGTTGTATTAGCCAGATAATCTTTGTCTGTCAAAATTCCTTCTGGTCTATTTAAAACATAATCAGTTATTACATCCATAACTACCCTTTTTAGGATTTCCTTTGCCATATAGTTAATGTGATTGTATTTAGAAATTATCCTAAAATATCTAGCCAATATTGTATTGAATATGACTAGTGGTAAATGAGCCTCTAAACTCAAAATTCGTTCTTCTAATCTATCGTAGACTTCTATCTCATTGTTTTTCCAACCCATTGTCTTAAGTCTACGCCGGAATACTGAATTTGAGATATTTGTATTGCTGTTCCGATTGATCTTAAAATACTGGTTTATACTGTCTTTCAATTTCTTGTAGCCTAGTTTGTATTCATCTTTGTAGCAAATTAATTGCGAAAGTTCTTTTCCCAATGGTGTAAGTTCAATTATTTTTTCCATTGTCTTGCGTCTTACTCGCCTCTGCATCCATCTCTTCTTTTTAATACCTTTAGATTTAATCTCAGCTACAGTGGCCAAGTTATACACCACCAGCCGTTTTATTGCAACTATTGTAGTATTTTTGTCACTTTGATAAGCTATTCTTTCTCCTTCGTTTTTACTTAACGCCATAAATATTTGATTCTCATTTTTTCTACCTTCAAAAAGTATTTTTAAGATGCCAATATAATGAGGAATTAGTTTAAAGTCAACTGGTTGACTTTTTACATATTTTTTTGTGCTCAAATTGAGTTCATCGGTTGACATTTTGTGCAGTTGAAATACAATATTCGACATATTAATCACCCTGATAAAATATTAATTATGAACAACTTTTACATCAGCCAGCCGTATAAGGTTGGCTCAAAGTCAGCCAAATCATTGGCCATGGTTATTCCAGCTCCACTCCGAAAACAAGCAAACATCACGACCTCTACTATCTTACTTTTGAAGATAGATGAAAAGACAAAACAAATAACAGTACGGAACATTAGCGACGTTGTAGAAAACTTCGAAAATATAGTTATACCTGCTGGTAAAAGTTTCCTAGGCTCAGACCAGCAGGTATCATCCGAAAGTCAATAGGTGATACGCCACATATGGACTCAACTATACTTAAGGATACTAAGCAATTTAAGCAATTCTGCGCTGGAAGAGGTTGTAACAAAAAAGCGGTTAGGCGACTTGTAATAAAGTTTGTAAGCAAGACAGGTTGGTTTTGTGATGCCTGTTCTGCTGACCTTATCAAGCTAGGTCTAGCCGATGGGGAGGGTCAGGGCTAATGACCTCTGCTACCTCTTCTGCATCGCCAATAGATCGCCGCAACTTAATTAATGCAATATTGAAACTACGAGAAAAAGACTTTTTGGATCTCGTTGAGATTCGATTGAATATACCGAAAGGATTTCGGCTATTAACAAACGCACTTGGAGAAGAATATGTCGAAATCATTGATGCAAACGACAAACCTTCGATCGTTGAACGCTGGACTGCGCTACGTCTACAAGAGCATTTGTTCCTGGAGCTAGCAACCACAAAGAGTCTTGTTTCACATAATGGAACATGCGGCATAACTGTCCACAAATATTATAATCAAGCACTTGCGCTGCGAAAATGGATTCTATTTTCAAGACCTGTGCCTAAATTTGTAGTTGAAAAGTCCAACCTGTCAGCTAGGGTAATAGCGGAGCTCAAGGTACTAGATGATTCTCAAGTCGTCTTAAAGCAAGCTGTCGGCCGTATATTTGAGAACATTGATGAGTTTGAATACCATATGAGCATTGCACGATTTTTGGAGGTTGTTTTAAAGTAATGGATCATACTGCAGAAAACGAACATTATGATGTTATGATTGATGATCCGGTATTAACAAAACATGGATTTACCAAGTTCTCGCTTCCTTTGAATGGCAAAGCTACAAGGATGGTGGTTCATAACACAGTCAAGTCCAAGATGATGTATCCTACTTTTTACGAGTCTGACTTAGGCAAAACAGTAGAGTCGCTCAGAGACAAAATCATATCAGATCGGGTACTTATAGACAATTACACTGCTGATGGGCTGGTTGCATATTTTAGAAATGCAGGTATACTGTTGTCGGAAGATGAGGATTCTCCATTTTTCAAAAATGGTCACGGCAATGGCAATGCTTTCAGTATTAAGGGGCAGGGACAAGAAGAAGAACGAAAATCAGCAGCTCAAAAGGTACTTGATCTGATTGATCAGCATTGTCATGAGGTATTCACAGATCAGTTCGGAACGCCTTATGCTGCGGTGAAGATTCGCGAGCATATAGAGACACTTCCGCTAAAGGATTCAAGGTTCAGAAACTGGCTTTGCCGTATTTACTATATTTCTGAAGGTAATGTGCTAAATAGCGAAACTGTAAGCAACGTATTGAATATACTGAACGCCAAAGCAGAATTTGAGGGTAATGCGAGAACCCTTAGTCTGCGTGTAGCAAGTGTCCAAGAAGAACCTTTTACGATTTATTATGATCTAGCAAACAAGGAGTGGCAAGTAGTAAAGATTACACCAACAGGTTGGAGTATAGAAAAGAGTCCTATCATCTTTAGAAGGCACAAAAGTCAGCAGCCGCAGGTTTATCCTTCAAAGGGATACTCGCCTGATGTGTTTGATAGGTTTATGGATCTAATGAACATCAAAGGCAAAGATGAAACATTACTAGAGAAAGGCTACATCGTGAGCCTGTTTTATCCCGATATTCCAAAGCCTATATCTGTGGTTATGGCTGAACATGGGAGCGCCAAAACAACAGAACATGAGCTACAAAAGAAGCTAGTTGATCCTAGTGGCACAGAGACTTTAACTTTTCCAAGGAAGATAAACGAGCTAGTACAAAAGCTATCGCATAATTATGTTGCATACTTCGATAATGTTTCAAAGCTTCCTGACTGGGTCTCAGACCAGCTTTGTAGAGCTGCTACAGGAAGCGGCTTTTCTAAAAGAGAGTTGTACACGGACGATGAGGATATCATATATAATTTCATTAGATGTACAGGAATCAATGGCATTAACATAGCAGGTTTAAAACAAGATCTTTTAGACAGGGCTATTTTAAGAAAACGTGAGCGTATTCCAAAGGATAAAAGGCGTACAAAGATAGATGTACATGCTGAATTTGATAGGTTAAGGCCTCAATTGCTTGGATATATTTTTGATGTACTGGTCAATGTATTGAAGGTCAAAAGTCAGGGCGGTATTAAACTTAAAGAACTTCCCAGAATGGCTGACTTTGCGGAAATAGCAGAGATCGCATGCAGATGCATGGGTTACAAAGATAATAATGAATTCCTTAAGGCATATGATAAAAACATAGAGCTACAGGTAGAGGAGGCACTTGCTGCAAATCTCATTTCAAACGCAATAATAAAGCTCATGGAATCCAAAGCGGAATGGATGGGAACTGCATCGCAGCTACTTACGGACTTAGAACAGGCTGCAACTGAGATTAAGATAAATCTAAACTCTAAAGGATGGCCTAAGGGAGCCAATGTCTTAAGTGGGCGACTTGACGAGGTTAAGACTAATTTACGTGAGATAGGTATCGTAATTGATAAAGAAGCCGCTAAAGATCCAAAAACCAGAGTCAAGACCATTCTCATACAGAATGTGAAGCTGTGTAAACAATCGCTCGAATCGTTCGAATCGCCCGAAGATAAAAATCGTGCTCAAATCGCTAGCGATAATTCGAACGATCAAAATAAGACCAAACGATATGATCGTTCGCAAGCAGAAGGATCGTTCGCTGAAAACGAACAAAATCGCGTTCAAAATTCAGGTTCGAACGATGCGAACGATGCGAACGATACTTTACATACCTTACATGGTCAAAGTGTTGATGATACTTCAACCTATAATAACAATATAGAAGAATGGTGGCAGAACGAGCAGAAGAAGATAAAGCCGCCTGACCCTTCGTTATTTGCTTTTAGCGGATATCGCTGCTATTACTGTAATTTTGAGACAGAAGGTTGTGGGAAAGGTAGTAAAAACCGTTACGAAAAGCATGTGAGAGACATACATGGTGCTGATTCTGACCATCCTTGTTATCCTACTAAGGCTGAACTAGAGAGGCTTGGACTAAAACCACAAGGAAAGAGATGGGAAATTTAAGTGAGAATTGCAAATGAGCTACAATAAAATCAAAAGAAGACAAGTCAGAGGTGAAGCTCAGATCAACAATGTACCTCTAACATACCAGGCTACTCTAGAATCATTTGGATTTCAAATTGGTGTAAACGCAGCCCGTGCAACCTCAATTGCACAAACTAGCTCAATTCCTATATGTTATCCCTTTGTCAAGTGGGCTGGCGGAAAAAGACAAATTGTGTCACAACTATCTTCTCTTGCACCACCTAAATTCGACAGGTATTTTGAGCCCTTTTTAGGTGGAGGCGCATTATTTTTCTACTTAATATCAAATAAAAATAAGCCATTTACTGCTTATATTTCTGATATAAATCCCGAGCTAATCAATGTGTATGTAGCTGTTAATGATGATGTTGAAAAATTAATAAAATTACTCACGCAGCATCAAATTGAATACAATAAAGCCCCAGAGGAATGTTATTACAAATTAAGAGACAACTATAACTCGAAAAGTTGCTCTGATGGAATAGAAAGAGCGGCCCAGTTCATTATCCTCAATAGAACTTGTTTCAATGGCCTATACAGAGTAAACATGAAAGGTGAGTTTAATGTTCCATGGGGGAAATATGCAAATCCATCTATTTGTGATAGCAATAATTTACGAAATGTTAGTCATGCTGTTCGTAATCCTGAAGTAAGAATAAAAGCTGCTGACTATAAACAAATACTTCTTGAAAATGCAAGGGAAGGAGATTTTATATATTTAGACCCACCATATAGTCCTGAAAGTCCAACTGCAAATTTCACAAATTATACAAATAATGGATTTTCTTATAATGACCAGAAAAGGCTTGCGGAAATATACAGACAGTTAGATGAAATGAAGTGCAATGTTATGTTAAGCAATTCCAATACACCTTTGGTTAGAGAACTTTATGCACCATTTGTTATTAGAGAAGTTGATTCAAAAAGAGCTATTAATTGCAAGGGGGCAAAAAGAGACGGTCATAGTGATTTAATCATTTGCAATTACTCGTTTACACCAGTTGACAACATTAGTACTAGCAGCTCAGCATCATAGGTTTTGAGTGATCTTAATGAGAGATCCACCACCAGAACTACCAGATAAGTGGGAAAGAGAAGAACAGCTAGATGATGCATTTGATAGGCTAGTACTATATGAGGTGCTAATAGAGGACCAAAATGGTTCCTTTGGTTATACATTTCATCCAGAATTCACATGCTTTTTAAATTATATGATTCGAGAGACAAAAAACGACCCAGAAGAAAAAGCGTATTTTCGTAAAGTAGTTGAAGACGTCGGAGACTTCGGCTATACAGCCGCGGTTCTCCTGCCGGAGTATCTTGCAGCAGTAAAGATCAAAAAAGGAATCTTTGCACGCTCCCATCATCATAGTGAAGCTCACCTCTCTATGATAATAAACAAAGCCATGGACGAAAAATTGGCTCAAAATTGGAATGATGAACAACTACATGAAAATAATATAATGGCTCAAATCGTTCACACAAAATTGGTTGACGATGGAAAAATCTTATCCAATTTAATCGAGTGAGTGAGTCAATTAACTATCACAAATAACAAAGTACTATATTCAAGCAAACAAGAAGATTACCAGACACAAAAATGGCTGTACTATACATAGGTCTCATGTATATGACGTTACGTTGTTCTTAAAGTCAGAAAAAGAAATCTTTTTACTATAGATACAATTATTGTGGGAAAGCAATTACACACATGCCAATAAGACATAGAAATCAGAAAAGGAGTGGCTTTGCCATGCGTTGTTTATCTATACTGGTTTTATCTACAATCATGATCCTAACTCCTTCTTTGTCTTTTCAGTTCCAAACTAATAATGGTGCTAATGATAACAATGTTAATAATAATGGCCTACCAATAACCGTTTTTCCAACAAACTCTAAACCCTATGGTCTAACATATGGTGATTGGACTGCTAAATGGTGGCAATGGGGATATTCTATACCAAAAGATATCAACCCTGCATATGATGACACAGGCAAAAATTGTGCTCAAAAACAAAACGGTCCGGTATGGTTTTTAGCAGGTACATATGGACATCCTGTTAATCGGAAGTGCAATATTCCGGCTGGAAAAGCTATCTTATTTCCTATTTTGAATTCAGAATGTTCCTTTGCTGAATTTCCAAAGCTTAAGACTTTATCTCAATTATATATATGTGCCAAAACCATCCAGGATCAAGTTACTACACTTAATGCAAGTGTGGACGGAGTTCCTATATCCGATCTACAAAAATATCGTATCCAGTCGCCACCTTTCAATTTTACCCTACCTCAAAATAATATCCTTGGACTACAATCTAATATTACTACACAAGCAATAGCAGACGGTAATTGGGTTTTCTTAAAACCACTTTCTCCTGGTAGTCATAAGATAATATTTAGGGGAGGGGTACAGCAAGAAAGAGCAAATATGCTAGCAGGGGGAAACTCCAATAACGCTAGTAATAATAATAATAATAATAGTTCTTCTTTTGCATTTCCAGCTGGATGGGATTTTGAAACAACTTATGATTTGACAGTAAACAACAACAATGCAACAATTGGCGATAGTAGCTATATTTATGATTCTTCTTCTTTAAACCAGAATCCGATAACTGCAGCCGCACAGCGCAATGTCGTAAAACTGTTATCTGATATGGTTAGTAACCGACTTTATGATGCGGTTAACCTTTTGGAGATAACAAGTAAAGATCCTATTATTCAAAATGTAACATTTGCAAATTTTATAACTAAAAAGTACATGGGGATTCCAGCTAATATCGATATACAAAAAAGAAGAATAGCTCAAGACATTCTTGCACGAGACAAGGATATCCGGAACATATACTTTCTTACTCCGAATGCAGATATATACTTTGGAGAACCATTTTCATATCAACAGCAGCTTCCTAGAATAAACTATGCAGATAGAGATTGGTATAAGGGTGTAATAGCCACTAACAGTACTTACATAAGTGCCGTATTTATGTCAGCTTCTATTCATGCGCCGGCGATAGCAATAGCAACTCCAGTATATGCTCTTCAAGATAATAATATTACTACTAATAGTAAAACCGCCAATAAAGTAATTTCAGGATATTGGGTTGGAATAGTAGATTTACCAAGTATACAAGAAAGCATAAAAAACTTGAATCTTACAAACAATGAAAGAATAGTTGTTGTTGACCATAATGGCACAGCAATAGTAAATTATTCTCCTTCAGCTGCAAATAATAGTAATATTTCTTCAACCAAATTAGAAAACTTTGGTTATCTTAATAGTGTAAAAGCATTAAGAAATGGAAATGCAGGATCAACATTTGAGACAGTCAATGATACAAAAATATTATCAGCTTATCAGCCAATTCAATTAGGTAACCGATTCTGGGGAGTAGCTCTAATGAAATCAGTCATATAACATAACCTCGAGCAATACAATAGAGTTTAATTGTACTTGGTTTATCATAGGTCTGTTTCTAAATAAGCCTAGTAAATGCTGGCATTATGAAGGCTCATCTATGGTTAATAGAGTTATATTCTCAATTACTTCCTATGTGATTCTTTATTAAATAATTAATACAAAATTTTTATGCAGTACCATCGTCCTTAAAAAACTGCCATTTTGAGTTCAGCCAAAATTGTGTGATAACAGGTGGAAACAGATGGTGATGTATAACAACGACATGGCAACAAGAGGAGGCAACTAGGCTACATACGAAAACATACTGAAAATATGGTGTACAATGTGGTAACAGGCTATTTTTGTTTTAAATGCGGCTTTTATAATATAGTTTGACATGGGAATAGATTTTGATTCAAATAAAATACCAAGTAGAAAAGAAAGAGAAGAAGGTGTCTTAGACCTTTATTTTAATCAGAACAAAAACTATAGGCAAATAGCAAAAGAGATGAAAATGTCAGTTCGTGATATTGGGGGTATTATAAACAAAACAAAGCAAGAAAAAGAGCGGCAAGAACACAAATCAACAGAGGTACAAGCGTATGAACACTTTTCTAAAGGTAAGACGCCGCTAGAGGTAGCTATCATATTAAATATTGGAGAGGCCCAAGCAACAACATATTACTGGCAATACTTGAAGCTAGTCGGTCTTGACGATATTACAAAGATCTATCAAGAGCTTGGAAGCAGTACATGGTATTTTGTAAAGCTGTGTAAAGAAGCAAAAGCTGCAAAAATGGGTGTATCCCAGGTAATCAACTTACTTAACATTGCCAATAATCAGCTACCATCAGTCCAATATAGATACGAACAGCTCCAAAAACAAATTAGCATTACGGATTCTAATCTAAGCATTGCAGCTAAAGAATTTCAGTTTCTAACTAACCAGATATCGTTTATGAGCAATAGAAGAGATGAGCTTAAATCGGAATGTGAAAA
>JBKOWU010000328.1:0-6855 GCA_046724555.1 Thermoproteota archaeon
GACGAGGAATATCTCTGCCTGATTTTCTACCTTTAACACTAAGTGTTATGTCGTATGCACTATCCAATCTCTGATGAAGTTCTGCTTTGGACATGATATTCTATACTGTACATGTCAGATATACGTTTCATATATAGTGGCATCTCTAAATGTGCTCCAAGTTAGATAATTTGCTGTTGCAAAAGAACTAACAATGCTACAACGTAGCATGAAGCTTATTACAATCTTGATAATTATTTTTTAAGGTGGAACTTCTCAACTTTGTCCTATACCTAAAATGTCTTGGCCCTGTTCTTAATTGATATCCACAGCAAGGACAACGTAATCCTTCGTATTTTATGAATATATTACATTGACGACAACGTTTATGACCAACAATGGTAAATTAGAAAAAATATCAATTAGAACGATGAACCGAGCATTCTAAAACCATCAAAAAAATGAGCAAATTATAAGATTAAGAACCAAATACATTGTACCACTATGTTATTTCAGATTCTTGCAATTTGGGGATGTATGCCTGAAATTACGAAGAACTGTATTGACATGACAAATGCAACAAGTACATATCTCAGCATTGTCTTAGGAGCGGTAGTTGGTGCAGTAATAAGCTGGTTGGTATATAACCTGCAGAAGAAAACCTCTATTAAGCAAGATGAGACCCTCAGACGTATAAATAGAATTGAAGAAAACCATGAGAGAATCTTAAAATCACCATTGGTAATAATAATAATATTATATATCTACATATAACCGTTAAATTTTATATTTCATCATAAATCATATGATTAGTTAATTAGAGAAATTGCACTTTTCATTAGCAATATCCAAGTATAATTAGTTGGTGCATCTCTTACTATTATAAATTCCTGAACCTGCGTATGACCTGCACTTGGTGCTCTATGGGCGTTTCTAATCAGCTTTGTAATTATTTTGTCTGGAATTTGTTGCCTGTTCAAATCATACTCTCGAATCATCTTTCTCCTTTTTACGACATCATCGAAATCCATGGTTACTTAGATAGGGTCTTTATCGCTGTTAAATCTCTTTACGGCATATTCTTTATTATGTTTTTTAACAGCAGTGCTATCTGATGTGTGTAATATATATGGCACTCGAATAGACAAGAGAAACTTCTATAAATTATACCAATTATATCACGACGATAAAAGATATACTTATGTATATTGGCATATGCGAGTACATGACATCTAGTTCATCTCCATCAGCTCATTCTCCTTCTTCTTTTGATAGTGAACAGTTCAAGACAGAACAGCGTCAAAGATGGAATAGTGTTGCTGAAGGCTGGAAAGAATGGTGGCAAACGGTTGAAGTTGCTGCACAAAAGTAAGTGACAGACTAGTAGAACTTGCAGAAATTAAGCCAGGTCAAAAAGTATTAGATATAGCTACAGGAATTGGAGAGCCAGCTGTAACAGCAGCTAAAAAATTACCATCTGACTATGCCAACGAAACTGGTCATAATAGCAATGATAATGGAAATAGAGGTCATTTACTAGCCACAGATATTTCATCAGAAATGCTAACAATTGCAAAACAAAGAGCTGCAGAATTGGGATTGCAAGACATAATTGAGTTCATAGAAGGTGATGCAGAAATGCTAGAGTTAGCAGACTCAACATTTCACGCAGTTGTTTCTAGGTGGGGATTGATGTTTATGCCAAACCTAAATAACACTTTGAGCCACATATTCCAGGCTCTGAAACCAGGTGGAAGATTAGCGTGTGCAGTTTGGGCTGAAGCATCCAAGGTTCCCTTCATAAGCTTTCCAATGAACACTGTAATGCATGAACTAAATATTCCTCCACCGCCACCAAGAACTCCAGGACCTTTTGCTCTATCAGATATCTATATCCTACAAAAAGCTCTATCTATCGCAGGATTTACAGATATCAAGCATGAAAGACTTAATGTAACCTTTGAATTTCCTAAAGTTGAAGATTATATCAATTATACCAAAGCTGTAGCTAGTGCAATTAAGATTATGTTAAGCAAAGAATCAGTAAACCGCCAAGAAGAAATATGGAATATAGTAACAGAACAAGTAAGAAATAACTATGCAGTTGTTGGTCATAGCACTGCTGTTAATAATCAGTCTGTGAAAATAGATAATGAATGCATCTGCGTGGCTGCAAAAAAGCCATAACAACTAAGGATAACGTCTTCAAGTATGATATACCATGTGGAACATCATACACATCATATAGGTCATATCCATCATATTATGATTTTTCCTAATACTATTAGCATACGCAAATATTGGAACATGTCTTAGTCGGGTCTATGTAGTTGATAATATCATTAAGGAACGTATTCTACATATATATTTCTGATTACTACTTTTTTAAAAAATGGAGAACTGTCTTGTAAAAATAGATAGAACTTGCCCCCATGTGAAATATATTTGTCAATTTTATCTCCTGCAGAATAATCTTGGTTAAACATTATATTACAACTACCAAAGTGAATTCGTCCTTGTGAATCTGGAGGCGGACATTGACTGCCATCATATAACCTAATCGTTACAGTCTTAATTGCTCCTCCGGATGCAGAAATATTTCCCTTAAGATGTAGATTTTTAGCATTAGCGGGTACAGAAAATGTATAGCCTTGTGATTCTCTAGGGTGCAACTTAATTTGACCATTGAATATCTTAACTGTTTGAAAGTTTTGTGATTGGGCAAGAATATTTGTAGTTAAAAGAGGGATAAAAAGTCCAGAACTTAGGATTATTACAATAACTACTGCCCTATACATGTTAGAACTTAATTGTAGCCTTGCCATATTAATTAATAAGACTAAATGAGTAGTTGACGATATTCCTTTGATTGAACAATAATAATAACGAAAAGAAGAAAAGGTAGCTGAACTTCAAAGCACTAGCAGTGAAGAATACTTGAATTTGACGTATGCGGTAGCAGGTATTACCATGTTTTTGATAGGATTAGCAGCAGCATTATGGGGTTATAGTGCTTCAAGTGATTGTAAATCCTTCGGTAGAATTGTTAGTCGAATCATAAATCAAAATATGCAGCAACAATGTCAATATGCTCCATATGCTCAAGGTGCTGGTATTGCGTTTTTATTTGTTGGTGTCATACTAATGATAGGTGGAGCCAAGTCAAAGAGCGAAGAGGAGCAGACGTTAAGGTGAGCTCATTCATTGTTTACTTATTATTTGAAATGAATCAATCATTGACTGTGCAGTTTGCAAATATTTCGGAAAATCCTCTGGTGGTGGAATAGGATTTTGTGCCTAATAGAAGCCCGTATATCATGATTTTACCCTCATGGGGTTCAGGATACTGTAGCGAGTAAGGTTGCCTTGCCCTCCATAACTTTGGATTTCTATAAGTCTAATTGCATGATGGCCAGAAAGAAAGTAGCCATTAGGGTCGACTTCAAGAAGTTTGGCACTAGAAGACAAATTCGAAGGAAATTGATTCGCAGAAGCATTCGTAATAGCAGATGAAGAAGCATTAATGCGTGCTGCCTCTTCTGGTAAGGTTTTCTATCATAACTCCTACAATTCCTCCTTTATCTGGAGGTGCGAATACGACTTCGTTACGGATAGCTATGCTACTCTCATCTACTGTCCAATTAGGCGGATGCTTGATTGTAAAACCAAGGTTTGTGTTAGCATATGTCTGAAAATTATCTTGTTGAGATATCCAAAGTATTCTGTATTTACAAATCACGATAAACGACATATTATCAAATATATAGAAATATTTCGGTCACTTCTATTCTTTACTTTACCTTCTTTGTTTTGATAGGCTTGTCAGGCGTGTAACCGCTCTCCATCATAAACTTCAGCACTTCTGGAACTTTTATTCCATCATTACCTTGTTTGAATAGTCCAGGATTTCTTGATAAGAACTGTGTTACAACCGCATTTAGTTCTGGCAAGGGTACGAGAGGTATTCCAAGCTCACAATGCAATTTGTATAATATCCATGCATAATACTTCTTTCCTTGTGGATTATTTTCTTCGTATTAAAGATAGTAACCCATCTTAGCTTTCTTTAAAGCATAATATCCCTGCTGTCTTGTGAATCTAGAATCAACTACATCCTTATTATCTTCTGCCATATGCTATATTACATTATAATATCTGATATAAAAAAGCTAGTTAATATAAATAAGTAACTCAGCATCTATTATATCACATCTCAGTAAGCATCTTACATTCGCAGAATAATTATTGTTAAAGTGGGTTAGGTTGCCTTTTGAACTGAAAGTATGGGAAAGTAACTCTACTAAACTCCTAAGGTGCGTATCATCTGCCATTCTACGATAGCTCCAATAAATAATATAGTTACCACTATTCCTATCTCAATAACCGTAGGAATAACATATTTTCTCCATGAATTTTTTTTGTTTGTATCTTTAATCAATTGGTAACACAATATCCCACTTCTTGATATTGCGATACCATATGCAATAATTTCTAAGATTCCAAATGGTGTTAGAAAAACTATTAGTGGAGAAATACTAGATATAGCAGGTGAAGTTTGCGCTATTGCATTAAATACCAGTCCAGTCGAAAATGCTGAAAAGCCTCCTAATGCGATACCAAATCCAGGAATAAACATTCCTAATGCTACCTTAAAATTATTTGCAAAGATACCATATTGATTAATGCCTTTGATTTTTGTTCCAAAATCTTTTTTTATGAAATCTGCTTGACTAGTATTTATTTTTACAAGTATTGCACCTACAGAATAAGCAATTATAAACGCAATGATGCCAAATACAAAGAACAGAAATCGCCATCTTTTCGTTAACTGGAGAGACAATAAAGGATATTCTGTACTAGTTATTGCATTTCAATCTTATTATGATAACGTTTACTTCAGATGTTATGTATATGTATATATATTAACTAATCCTAAATTTTTCATTGTAAGCATTATCATCAGTGAACCTATCACCTTTATCATAATCATCTCTGAAATCTTCGGTATATGTGTCGGTGAATCTTTCTTGTTCGTAGGAGTTAGTTTGATATTTGTATGGAATGAGATTTTGAAGAAGGAAAATCAGAAGCAGAATCTTCTACTTTTCTTGAAAGATAAATTTAATCTAAAAGACATAAAATTCAATTCTATAAAAAAGAACACCAGTGATAGTATGACAGTCAGGACAGGAGCTTCTGCACCGATTAAATTAAAGCTAGATAAAGACAAAAGCAAAGTAATAATGACCTGTACTGATGCGAATAATCAATTCAGGGAATATGAGTATGACATAGAACAAATGGGTTCAGATATTGTAGTTGTGGAACCAATGATTTCTGAAGAAAACGACACTGTTGATAAGGCTAAAAATGAATTAGAACAGCTAATTTACGAGTTTGTTAGTAGTTTGGGAGCATCCATCACAGATTCTGATAGAAGCAAAGAATGCTTATACTATAAAGAAATTTTGTCAGAAGACAAAAAATTTATGAAAGCAGTACAAGGGATATACGAAAACAGACACAAAGTTCTTGAAAGAGGTTATAGTATGCTTACTGGTACTAAATAGTATTCTACAGCATCATTAAAGTTGAATATGTTATCTTGAGTCAACTATCTTTTTGTTTCATTTTCTCAATTAGTTTCTTACGCAAGGCAAATGCAACAATCGTAGTCCCCACAAAAGTAGCAGACCAGTAAAGCCACAAGTCAGCTATATATCCAGATAATAACGCAGGGGCTAATGAGCGAGCTGGATTCATAGAAGCACCCGAAATAAATGACAAGAAGAATATATCTAAACCAACAATTCCACCTATAACTATTCCGCTGAACCCTCTTAGCCCTTTGGCATATACCACTGTCAGAATTACAGCCATCAATAAGGCCGAAGCCAAGGCTTCAGTTCCAAATACAACCAGAATTAGATATGAATGATTGAAACTATTAGCTCCCAGGTGAGCTTCACTTCCAATAAAATATTTGACAAAAATGCTTGCCAGTATTGCTCCAATGATTTCGGCAGTAAAATAATATACTAACTGAATGCGTCTAATATGTCCTGTAATGAGATAACCTAGTGTAACGGCAGGATTAAAATGAGCCATAGTTATCTTTCCAAAAAGATATACACCTATAGCGATACCCACAAATGGAGCAAAGGCAATAAACGGAACTCCTAACACTCCATGCATTTTTGCATCTATAACTACAGAACCACTAGCAAATACAACTACAATAAAAGTGCCTATAACTTCGGCTAGAAACTTCCTTTGATTAATGCTTAATCTGCGTGCTACTTTTAACAAGAGCTGCTGCAAGTTGTTTTACCCTTTGCTCGATATCGTCCCTGATATCTCTTACCTTCTCTAACGATTTTCCTTTTGGGTCTTCTATTCCCCATTCTGTTATATTATTGACGAATAATGCTGGACATGATTGCTTGTCCATGCATCCCATATTTACACGGACATCAGAATTTCGTATCATATCTTCCATGATTATCTTCGATTTTTGTTTGCTGATGTCTATGCCAATTTCTCTCATCACTTGTACAGCCACAGGATTAATTTGTCCAGCTGGCGTCGTGCCAGCGCTTATCGCCAGATATCCTTCTGGAGCATATTTTCTGAAGAAGCCTTCAGCCATCTGGCTTCTACCTGCATTTTCCACACAGACAAATAGAACAGTCTTTTCTTTAGCTTTTGAGCCTAGAAGTGGCATAGGAACATCAGAGCCTAATTTTTGACAGCTTTTATTACAATGCTAGAAATCGTTCTTTTTTCGCTATCTACTTGATCATCAATGTACACCTTTTCTTCTAATACATCAACAGTTTGGAATCCTGCTTTTCTGATACTATCAAGATAGTTTTC
>JBKOWU010000276.1:0-10796 GCA_046724555.1 Thermoproteota archaeon
AGTAATGCAAATTGAGCCTGATCCTACGCCAACCTTTACAGCATCTACTCCTGCTTTAATAAGATCGTTTGTACCTTCCCTTGTTGCAACATTTCCTGCAATAAGCTCGCAGTTAGGAAACGCTTTTTTGATCATATGTACCGTATTTATTGCATTCTCACTATGGCCATGGGCAATATCCACTACTATGGTATCCGAACCTGCATCCAATAGTGCTTCTGTACGTTCTAGATAATCACCTTTCACCCCTACTGCGGCTCCAACAAGCAATCTTCCCTTCTTATCTTTTGAAGCATACGGATATTGGTCCATCTTTAAAATGTCTTTACTAGTAATGAGTCCAACTATTCTATTATTGCTGTCAACTACAGGTAATTTTTCTATCCTATGATTATGTAGAATATCCTTGGCTTGTTCTATTGTGGTTCCTTCCTTAGCAGTAATAACATTCTTGCTCATAAGATCTGAGATTTTGCTGTTATGATTTGTTTCAAAAGTAATATCTCTTCGAGTGATGATGCCTGCAAGCCTTTTATCATTCTCTTCAACTAATAGACCTGAAACCCCATATTGAAGCATCAGATTCTCTGCATCTTGAACGCTTATATCCGGTTTGATAGTATATGGCTGTTCTATGATGACAGATTCAGAACGTTTCACTTTCAGAACTTCATCTACTTGATCTTCAATGGTCATAAATCTGTGAATAATGCCGATACCTCCCTCTCTTGCTAAAGCGATAGCCATGCCAGATTCAGTAACCGTATCCATATTTGCACTTACAAGCGGTATGTTGAGCGTAATATTGCGGGAAAGTTTTGTTTTTAAATTAGTCTGAGATCTGGAAATTATAGGAGATCGTTTAGGGATAAGAAGTACATCATCAAACGTCAGGCCTTCTTTAATTTCCAATATTTCCTTCCTGATTAGCAGACATTAGCATTATAAGCGTTTTCCCGATTTAGCGTACACTTTTCATGTGCTTTTAATTAACTGTAAATTTATGATACAATATTTACACCTCCTCTGTTAACCTGAAGATGGAAAAAATTATAGGAAAAATGGTAAACTCTGAATCTACTAATAAATATCATACACTGTACTCCATAAATATCAGAGCATCTTATTCCTAATTGGTATTTTATTAAAGTAAAATCGCTCCTGTTATGAATAGGTCTTGCAACAGAACCTGTCTTCATTTTGCCTATATATCGATAAGGTTGTCTTTAGGAATGAAAATACATCTGATGATGTACTGCCTTTGAAACTCTTACTAGTATGCGTGATGTTCTTCCTTATGTCGCTTTAATTGTTTAAACCTAGAAAAGAGGTTGTTACATTTTTCACATTTCCAATGTTTTGTATTTTCTTTTTCTTGTTTTTGTTTTTCATGAGACTCCAAGAAAGAGAATCTTGTTTTATTTTTGTAGCAGAATCCTGTTTTATCATCGTAGTTAACATAGATATAGTTGAGTTTATACTTCTTTGAACCTTTGTACTTCCCATGGGCTATTCTTTTCATTAAACCACCGATTGCACTACTGACTATCGTACATCTTATAATCGCGGATGAAGCTTTGCTTTATATCATCTGAAAGATCTTCAAGCTGTTGACTACTTGGAGATTCGCTCTTATCACTGTCTTTGTTATTGATGTTGCTACTACAAGCACTACTTTTTTTAATTCCAAGCTTCACTCACTACTCAACTTAGCTTATACTGATACATACTTAAAGCTATGGAGTGGTTTTTTCTCTACTTTTTTAAATGTATGGTATAGGCGAGCCTCTGCCTTTTTTTCTTTTAGTAATGATAATGAATAACTATAAGAAAAGAACGAAGAGGAAGCTGAATAATAACAATAAATCAAATATTTTGATCACTATCGAACCATTTTTGAGAACAGACTGCCATAAGTTATGCTTAGTTTATCATGATATCCAAGTTCGGTATGAGTCCGGAATGGATGACATCAAATCGACTTTAAGAATACGCCTTAATATACATACACGCATTCACAGCTAAATTAAATAAGCACAAGTCTTCTGATATTTTGCAGGTTTATCGATATCAAGATACTTTGCAATCGTCATTGACTGACCTCATTCTACTAATTTTGGGGAGTTGTAGTGGTAGATCTCTTTTTATTAAGATTGTATAGATAACATAATATTTTTTTTATTTTTAGCTTCCTGTATCTCTTTTTGTTTTCTTAATTTTGCCTTGAACTTGAAACTTCTAGGTCCTATTCTTAATCTACGTCCACAGCAAGGACAGAATATTCCATCCCATTTTATAAACACGTCACATGTTTGACAACGTTTGTGTCCAGTAGCGTAACGACCAGAAGCTTTATGATGTATACATATTCCTTTACAAGTCATTTTCTATCCTCTGATTATATAATTCTCGCGATAGCATATCTGTTTCCTGTTTTAGTTATCATGATCTTAATTTGCTCTATGAAATTAGGATGAATCCTTTGATTGCACCTGTCGCATTTATTATTAGTATCGTAGTTTTTTTTCAAGATATTATCATTCATTGCAACAGTCAGCTAGCAGCACCCCTTGTCTTTTGTCATCTCGTTATATTGTATACGTTATAAAAGATTAGATGATGAAGAAGATGAATAATAGAAGAATGTAAAGTATATGTCATTAACTTGGACTACCACCCTTCTTGTACTTGTACAATAATTTCGGCTGTAGAGGGTTTGTTCTTGATGCGTAGTTCATTAATAAGTCATAAACAATGCTTTTATTCCCAATATGAATGGATGTTTTTTCAAATTTGATGCTACATAGAAAACATGTATTATTGACTAAGACGTATAATTATTATTACTTTTGTTATTTTTAAAGTACCGTGATTTTTAGATTAAAACATGCCAACAATAGTTCACTTTGAAATACCTGCAGATGATGTTGAAAGAGCAAAGAAGTTCTATAGCGATCTCTTTGGATGGAAAATGGAAAAATGGCCTGGAGCAGGTAGTTCTTCCTCTAATATGGAATACTGGATAATAAGTACGACAGACGATAAAGGAAATAAAGCAGCTATAAGCGGGGGAATGATGAAAAGACAAGGACAACATCATCAACATATTACTAATTTTATAGATGTAAATTCAATAGACGAATATTCATCTAAGATAGAAAAGCTAGGTGGTAAAGTAGTTGTTTCTAAAATGGCAGTACCAGATATGGGATACTTCGCAGTATGCCATGACACGGAGAACAATAGCTTTGGTATTTGGGAATCTAACGAGAATGCAAAGTAATTAATTAGAACTCAGTTAAAAAAGGAAACCTGGGAATAACAACTACAATACTAATTTTGAGCAACAATAGAGTCCGGATCTCTTATTCAACCTCTTCAAGTAACATATGCTGTCCCCGAACTCCTCATTTTTCATTTATTGACAGCCAAGACTGTATTTATCTAAAACCATATTGTTTCAGAAAGGTATACAGAAAATGTACATATTTGCATCCAACTGAGACGCTAGCTGAAAAGCCCCGTGTCCAGGTAAAAATAGGTTAAGCATATGTATGTATATATGTTTTCAATCTCTTCTGCCTCTTGTGGGTCTATCATTCAAAAAGAACGTCCTCTTCCGAAAGTTAAAGAATATAATGCATTCATCCCAAAATGAGCAGAAACGCGACGAAGAAACTCATGATAAAGTCTCGACATCTTAGTCGAAGAGATATACTCATGGAGCAACTTTGAATATGCTCTTGAGAAAAATAGACTCTTGTTTAATATAATAATATTATTAATATCAATATCTTAACGGAATCATTGCAGCAGAAGACCATAATTGATTGCTAAGGTATCAGAACGGAAGAGAAGGTTTGATAGATGCTAGATAACACCCTGATCAAAATGAACTAGGTGATACATTATGATGTATTAGCAGATGACAACAAGCAATCCGGGGCTTCAAATGTTATGGATATAATCAATTGATTTTTGTTGACCCAACTATCCATCTATTTTTGCGCAAGTCCATTTGACTAGCAATGGGTCATTTATTTCACTAGCAAACGTTTTGTTTTATATCTATGATATTATAGAATGCACCTAGCTTTATTCTTAGCGCGTATTTCTTCTTTCTCTTATTTTCTTGAATGAAATATGTAGCCAAGGTGCTTTTATGCTACTTTTTATATAGAAAAATATTCTTGATGACAACATGCGGACTAGAACAACAAAGGCAAGTAGTAGGGATAAGAAGAAGAAGAAGAAGAAAATACTTCTAGTAGATGATGAGCCTGACACTTGCATAATTTACCAAATGGCGTTAGAAGATGCTGGCTATGAATGCATCTCATATACAGATCCGGTTAAAGTACTACAAGAATTCAGACCTCACCTTTATGATTTGATTTTACTTGATATCAAAATGCCAATATTAAGTGGATTTGATCTTTGCAAAATAATAATAGAACTTGACGCTACCGTTCGTATTTTATTTATAACCGCAGGAGGAGAAGGATATTATGAAGAGTTTAGAAGTCAGCACTTTCCAGAACTAGGTAAGATTAACTATATTCAAAAGCCAATTGGAACTGAAGAGCTAGTAAGGATAGTAGATACGATAATAGCAAGCCGTAGGTATATCAGCAAGTGGTCATAGGCCAACTCCTCGATTGACAATATTTGACTATTTGCAAGCACTAACCTACGATTTAAAAGGACCAGCAAATTTTAGTTTTATTAACTCCACTATTATCAATCCATCACAAGTATACCAACCTGCTATCAAAATTATGGATTATGATCTTGGTGAAAAATGACAAACTAGATACTGTGGACTTATCTTTTGTATCTATCAGCAATACCCTGAAATACCACCACTAAGGCGATTAACGTTAAATGTCCCAGTTCTATTCTTATCTTTATTACCATCGCGAGTCCATTATTTTACTTAGCATTTTCATCGTATTCCAAGAGGCTACCAATGGATCTTGCTGTATCACTTTAACTCTTGGCTCTTCATATTGCAGTTTATAGCGAAACTCCCAGAGCCTTTCGCTATCAAATGGGATGTTATTATCTTGATTGCGACGACGACCGCCAAGATATCGCTTGAGCATTGACACTCCTGATTCTGCTCCAATCCCATTATAGCTCACATTCTCAGTGCGATTAAATGCTCTTCTGACTGCTTCTTCAAAGTTGATTGGTTTATTTCCTTCTTCTCCATTATCTCTTATTGCATCTAATATCTCATAGTATCCAAAATATTTGTAGTCAACTACAATGACACATCCAGCTGCAAATGCAGTATTTTTGCAATCGTTGCAATAAGATACAAGCCTTCTTTTAGCACCTCCTTTGTAGTAGATTGGTTCGTTTAGTGTGTGCATCTGTTTGTACTCTTTGCAGTAATCGCAGATCTGATAGCAGCTGTTAGATGGGCTATCACCCAGGTATTCTCTGTCATGGAACTTTACGTTAGGATAGAAGGTTGTAATCCTGTTAGTATTACTATAATTCATATCGTAATCAATTATCCTTCCAAAACTCATAGTTCTTTAGCGCTAGCTGATAGGCATCGAATATATCATCATAAGAAGTTGCTTCTTTGTCCAATGAATGCTCCTCAGCTATAGCCGTGCGCAACGATGTTATCAGTTTGTCAAATACCGGATTGATAGCTACCTCTTCTTTCTCTAGTATCATCTTGGCATGGCCCAACATTTCTTTATGTTCTACATTGAAACTAACAGGGATGACGGTCATGTGGTTATGCCAGTTCCACTTCATTTTCTTGTAATACGCGATTTGGTTTTCATAGTCTTCTCTGTCACCTACCGCTAGTTTTAACGATCTGATAAACGATGGATTTGCTGCATCAATGTATATTTTCTGCACTTGGTATTTTCCTATGAGTTCAATAGCGGTATCTAACATCTCGTTAAAGTCAGGCCTTTGAAACTCATCAGTTTACAATATCTGCACCTGGTTATCTGCTAGCTGAGTTATCACAATACCAAATGAAGAGCTGCCGTAAGCAGGGTCAATGCCCATTGCTTGCTTGCAATTGCAGTGATGTTCAAAAGGTTTAGTTCTGTATATGGAAGCAATTTTGCAGATGAATAATATAAAAATTTGTTGTAAAGTGTGAGGATCATACTTTACATATAAACAGTTGACTAAACTAACTTACTACTCTACTTCGTAACAATCCCGTGAACATATCAAAGTAAGATTTATGTCAGTTTATTCGCCGCTATCTACATAACGGTAAAACTTCAACGCTAGCCTAAATGCATCAAATATGTCATTGTATGAAGTAGATTCTTTGTCCAGTGTTACATCATCAGCCTGCCTAGAGGGTCTAATTAACGATAGGTTGGATATAAATATATAAAAAGTCAATTATCATAAAATGGATAATCAGTTGTTACATGATCCAGAATTAAATCCTTAGTGTTGGAATCTTTTGGGCACGTGGGCTGAAAGTAACTGTGACAAACTAAACACGGCGGCATCGAGCTCACATTAATAAAGATAGCATTAAAACTCTACGTGATCTCTTCATCTGAAACAAAGGCTTAGTCATTTTAGCTCTGCCAATAATAGGAGTCTCATATGGATGATATGGCAGAACTATGTTCTAGAATATAGTGATAATTCAGAGATAGAAGAAGCTGGACCCAAGCCACAAGGAAAGGAGTGAGAGATATGAGGAAAGGAAGCCGTCATCGGCTTCAGACCTAAAGCCTTAGGGTAAGCACTGACTTGCCATACTTGTTCCTTTGTTCGTCTTTAAAGGTTATATAAAAGCCATAACGGCAATATCAATAATGAATAATCATCAATCGAGGGCTACTTTCGTATTATTAACCGTAGCAGTAGCATCAGTTTTCATGTCAAGCGTCGTGGTCGTAACAGCACAGGCACAGTCCAAAAAATTAGCTGAGCAAACACAAAAAGGGCCTAAGAGAACTAGAGCTGGGGAACTAGCAGTTAGAGCTCCTATAGTTATATCTGGTAACAATGTCTACATAGCATGGACTAGCAACAAGACCGGAAATGACGAAGTAATGTTCAGAGCATCAACAGACAATGGTGCTACTTTTGGAAATAAGATCAACCTAAGCAATACGCCTACAGCTGATTCACAGGATGCAGAAATAGCAGCATCTGTAAACAAAGTGTTTGTAACATGGTGGGAGAGAAATCAAACAAGCGAAGAACCAGTGTTAAGAGTGAGCAGTGATAATGGTAAAACATTTGGACCACTGTTGAAGCTTGCTTCTAATGGCACTATTGGAGGACAAGCATAAAATCGAAATCAAAAAATAGCACCCGGCCAACGAGCGGTAATCGATACATTGGGTGAGTGGCAAACCAACGGACGGAAATTTATTAAATTATCTAGATTGTTGTCAGAAGATGTATAATAAAACTGTCTGTGTCATTAATATGATGAACGTCAAATTTTGGGAAGTTTAAATGATACTTCTGATTATCTACTGCTGTTCTTAGCGAAGTCATCAACTTGTCAAATTTATCTTAACATTGCTACATTAAAATGAATAGTGATAACAGCAAGAAATCTTCCACTTTGTGCATCATAGACTGCATCGGGATCAAAAGCACCAGGATAAATAACATCTCCACCCGCTGCAGTAAAAAATGAAGGTAAATCATAACTGGCAAGTACATTACCATTAAAAATAAAGACAGACCAACTTTTTTTATTCTACCAATCTGCATTTTGTTTTTAGAAACCAGTAAAAAATTACTAAATTACTTAATATGGGTAATCATATTTAGTTATGAACCATATCACTAACAGTAAGTAAGATTTGTATTACCTAGATCATTTCACTTATTAGAAATCTAAGTCAAAAATTTATTGGTAAATAAATACATTACAGATATTCTTTACGTCAAGGCAGCGTTAAATTAAACTTGATCTGTTAGTGCAAAAAGTGTGTAGCATGACATTTACATCCACATTTTCTTGCGTCTTCAGTATTGATTTTACATATATCGTGATGACTCATAGCACAAGCGAGACTTAGCGCTGGTTCTTTGTTCATTTTCTTTATTCATGATACATGTGTATGTAACTTATTTGAAGCAGATTATAAACAGCATCAGACATTTGTACTGGAAGGATTACATTATATTATATTATATTATATTATATTACGTTTACAGTTATCTACTATTATACTGTTCCTTAAACTGGTAAATTAAATTTGGTTTTTCTGATCTGTAATTCTTAATTATAACATTCAAAATGTAAAAACATGGAAAACACAAACAATCCTCTTACCACTGTTGGTGCACAGGACGGACCCAGCATATCAGTGGTAGGCGATACGTATCGCATTGTTATAAGTAGCGAGCAAACCAACGGTGCTTACGCTCATTGATATGTTGATTCCTCCAAAAGGAGGCCCGCCACCTCACTCGCATGCCAACTTCCAAGAAGCATTTTATATAATAGATGGAGAGATTGAGGTAATAACAGAGAAACAACAATACACTGCTACAAAAGGTTCGTACGTGAATATACCTTTTAACGGACCGGTACATAAATTTACCAACAAAACAGATAAGACAGCACACATTCTCTGTCTTACAACGCCAGCAGGTATGGAGAAATTATTTGAAGAAATAGGAAAGCCAGTGGCTGCCAATACATTCCTACCTCCGCCACAAATGACACCGAAAGAACAAAAACAAGCCCAAAGCATAGCAGAAAAGTATGGACAGAGATTGTTTCCCCCTGATTATTTAGACTAAGATGCCTGCCTTATATCTCGAACGTTATCAACTGCTGTTCTCAGCGCTGTTATTAGCTTATCAACTGCAGCTTACACTGATTGATTGATCTTAATCGGTTCTCTCTTGAAAATGATAGAACTTTAGCGGAAATGCAAGCAACTACATACATATCGTTATGCTAAGTTACGTTATGTTAGGTCCTAATGCTAACGAATCAAGAAGTTGATATAGTTGTTATGTCAGCAAGTACACAATGGCAGATAATAATAATAATACTAATCGTGTTCTTCAATCAATCCTGTTCCCTGAAAGTATAGAACTTTAATGCTAACCTAAAAGCATCAAATATATCGTTATATGAAGTGCTTTCTTTATCCAATGTTCCATCATTATCCACAGCAGTCCTAAGCGCAGTGATAAGTTTGTCAAAGACAGCGTTTATTGCAATATGGCCGCCATCCTTCTCGAGTATCATCTTACAATGTCCTAACATAGCCTTGTGTTCTTTGTTGAAGTTCACAGGCACGACCCTCATGTCTTTAAGAGCAGCCTGATCTCCAAAGCCTTCTGCTTTGTACCTCGCTATTACCTTATCATACTCTGGATCTTCTCCTATCTGCAGCTTTAGCGATCTGATGAAAGAAGGATTAGCACCATCTATGTACACCTTATCGACTTGATACTTACTCATCAACCCGTAAACTGTGGAAAGCATCTCATTATAATCAGGTCTATGGTATTCTTCTTCATACAATATCTGTACTAAACCATCAGCCCACTCTGTTACTACTATACCAAATGCAGAGCTACCATATGCAGGATCTATACCCATAGATCTGGAAGTAGAGGAGTAATATGGAGTGAAATTATCAGGGTTGTATTTTCTGCCTTTCTCTATTGCTGCTTCAATATCTTTGGTGTGGAAGACATTTCCTATCTTTCCCAGATATTTAAGATTGTATTCTCTCTCAAAACTTGGAGAAGCCTTTGCTTTCTTTATTTCTTCTACTGTGTATATCTTACCAATGCCATAAGTATAGTCCAAGAATATCCTCTTGTAAAGACAAGTATCTTCCGACTCTTTCTCTATCCTTTCAAACAGTCCTTCAGGTGCATTTGGAGTTGAGACCATCACAATGTAAGGATTTGACTTTGCAATATAGCGCTCGCTTACATCTCTAGCATCTTGCTGCTGTCCTGTAGGAAAGAAATCAGCTTCATCCAATAATATGAAAGAGACATTAGGTAAACCACGCATTGCGTCCAGGTGGTGAGAAGGAAACGCTTCTATCTTTACACCATTTAGTTCTATGACAGTCTCTTTTGTATCAAAAACAGTTACACCTTTGGTACTTGTGAATAGCTTCTTCATCCTATCAATTAGAGCAATGGCTAAATCAATTCTAGGTCCTGTAACAATACACATTTGTGAACCTGATAATGCATTATTTTTGAGACAAAGCCAGGCCATAAACCTGAGAATAAATTCAGATACACCTAAACCAGTTGCTTTCTTTATCCAAAGATGTTTGTTACCATAGGAACTACTGTTACCATTTCCATTCTGAGTAATTAGATAGTCAAATATTATTCCCTCATAGTCATAGAGAGGCTTATCAACACCATCTTTCTGCGGTAAACCAATAATATGATTAAAGCAGCAGTCTCCGTTTGTTTTAATGTCCTCGAGTTTGTGTTCTTCAGTATCCCAAATCCAAAATGGTTTGTTTTGTAGCCTGTCGAATAGCCTGCATTGTTCCTGTGCTGATTTTAGAGTAACCCTTTTCTTTAGGTCTTTGAATGTCAATCAGTTATCATGACTAGTAATAGAATCCGTGGCTTTAGCTTTTGCTAAAGTTACTTCTTTGTTTAGAAGGAATATTTTATCTTTTTCGCCATTTCTTTTGTATACTCCTAAAAACACTTACGATATTGAAACCTACTATCCATTACGTAACTTTTTATATTTAATTACTTCATTGTAGTTACTTAGTTACTTATGATACGATACCAAAAAGATAGTCAGTCGAGGAGAA
>JBKOWU010000032.1:0-12517 GCA_046724555.1 Thermoproteota archaeon
TCAAATAATCGAAGAAATCAGTCGTATTACAGCCAATTCAAATGGGTTATCTACGTGTCTTACTTCAGGAGGAATGCAGTATAGTTACAATTATTTCTTTAAAATAAAGAAAAAGCTGTTAGAAAAGCAAAAGAAGGGTAAACACAAAGGTATTAGATACATTACTAGAGTAGACAGGGATAATATTGATTTGGTCAAGACTTATCTGAGTTATGGAATTCAAATCAGACATGTTAAAGATCTACCACCTATGAGTTTTGGTGTTTCAGATAAGGAAATGTCAGCAACAATAGAAAAGATGGAAGGAGGCAAGAAAATTCAAAGTCTTTTAATTAGTACTGAACCTCTGTATATCAATCACTACAATACAATATTTGAAGAACTATGGAAAAGTGGAATTGATGCTGCCGATAGAATCAAAGATATCGAAGTAGGACTTGATACTGCCAATTTAGAGATTATTCAAAATCCAAAAGAAGCAATAGAGCCAGCGTGGAGCTATCTTAAGACTTCAAGAAACGATGTATCAGTGCTGTTTCCAACAGCAAATGCCCTTAGCCGTCAAATACATATGGGTCTACTACAGCTCCTAAAGGAAGCAACTGAACAGCACGGAGTAAAAATCAGAATACTTACCCCTGCAAGTGAACAAATCAAGCGTCTAATAAATGAGGCCACGACCATTTGCCCCCTGGTAGATTTTAGAATTGCTGAAGAAAAGCTGCAGACTCAGATAACTCTAGTATTGATTGATAAAAAACATTGCATGATTGTAGAATTGAAGGATGACACTAGAGACAAATCGTACGAATCGGTAGGATTATCTACATATTCTGGTAGCAAGTCAATTGTTTTATCATATGTTTCTATCTTTGAGATCCTGTGGAAGCAAAATGAGTTATATGAACAACTAAAAACACATGATAAAATGCAAAGGGAGTTTATCGATGTAGCAGCCCACGAGCTACGAACTCCGATACAACCTATACTTGGATTGTCCCAAATTCTTCAGTCCAGAATAAAGCATGATAATTCTAATAATATAGATTACCAAGAATTATTGGATCCGATTGTTAGAAATGCGAAACGGTTGCAACAACTTACAGAAGATATTTTAGACGTTACAAAAATTGAAAGTCAATCATTACAATTAAAAAAGGAGGTATTGAACGTAAATGATGTTGTATTAGCAGTTCTTGCGGATTATGGAAGCAACGTAAAAAAATTAGGCGATAATATAAAAATTACTTTCAATTCCAAAGAAGACATGTATGTAATGGCTGATAGATCGAGGCTATATCAGGTCTTCGCAAATTTATTGAATAACGCCATCAAATTTACAGAAGAAGGCAGCATTACTATTATTGTACAGAGGAAGTATAATGTAAATGAAGAGACAGTCATTAGCGTAAAAGACACAGGCGTAGGAATAGACACAAATATACTACCTAGACTTTTTTCAAGGTTTACTACTAAATCCCCGACAGGCGGAACGGGCCTTGGTCTACATATATCAAAAGGTATTATCGAAGCTCATGGTGGCAAATTATGGGCTCAGAATAATATCAATGGAAAAGGTGCTACGTTTTCATTTAGTTTACCACTTGTAAGCAAATAATATATTTGTTTTTTTTTGAACAGCAAAAAGTGCATACAGGTCACGGTCAATTTTTATGCCCCTATCATAAAATATATTGATGACATAAAATACATGCGAAGAATTATGATATGTGCACCAGATTATACGGCTAGGAAGTTAGAAGATCGACTAAGATACAAGTTCGATGTCGAAATAAAGGTTATCACCCCATCCGACGTCTGTGAAATAAAAGGAAAAATTAGACGAGATTGGACTACAATCTGTAGATTCGCTGAGAATGAAAACCTAAAGGACGTGTTAACAATGTTTGAAGTCAACTATGAGTTGAAAATGACTCAGGTTGCTAAAAAATAAATCTGCAATTGACTGTCAGGAAGGGAATTACTAACTGAGTAATTATAATAGATGATGTTATATCAAGAACATGCAAAGACAAATGTATCGGGATATCAAATATAACAAAGACAAAGTAGACAGGCCTATTTTCCAGTAGCCAACATAGCAAGTGTTTTGTGCGTGTTAATTGTAGTTGGAAAATTATTACTATATCATTCTTTTGCCCTCTGGGAACAAGGAATAATAAAGCTCTTCAAAACGTGACTCAACAACTACCATAGCATGCAACAAAGCAAAAACCGAATCGAAAAAGAATTGTTTATTTTTCAACGAGTCTATAAATATTAGCTTATGCACAACTATTTGAGGAAACTGAGTGTCACAATTTACGTTTAGGAAGTATACAAACCTGTGAATGTCAATATATACTTGTTGCTGCTCTTTCTTTCTTAGGCGGTTTATAGATTTAATATCTTGTTCTGTAAGAATAATATTCGATTGAATCGAGAAACTGTCATCGAATTTGTTGCCAAACGTCATAAAGAAGAACCTCTGTTGTTCTCTTGGAGGATAGACCCTCGATTCAAATTGAGTCGGGGCATCTTTATCTTTATTTCTTGTTGTCACGTTTACAGCAAAACCATAATCGTTTAGCCATCGATTGACTTTATCAAATGCAATTTCTTTGTTTAATTCATTATTCATTTACATCTGTTTGCTTGAAGTTCAGAAATTTATTCCTACTCAACGACCTTCTGACTAATAATAAGCACTTGATGATTATTTGAATGACTGGTACTCAATCCACTACAAATTTTCTTTTTATTGAGTTGAAACTTTCTTCGCGATATTTTGGTGCATTTATTTTATTTTTTATTTATTTATTTTGTAATACAATTGGTATCGGTTTAATGGTAATGTGAAAAGTACAAAAAATCTCTTGATGTTAAATAGCCTTTGAAGCTATTTTCAAAGCAGATGACTCAAGATCTAAGGACTCGAGCCTTCAATCAGATTATTCAGTTCGTGATATCGTTTGATAAATTCTTTAGCTTTATTTGTGATCGAGACTGACCCGTTAGATGTACGTTGTATCATTCTCTTTTCCTCCAGT
Source organism: Thermoproteota archaeon (assembly GCA_046724555.1). Lineage (GTDB taxonomy): Archaea > Thermoproteota > Nitrososphaeria > Nitrososphaerales > Nitrososphaeraceae > JAFAQB01. The sequence goes on from JBKOWU010000032.1 coordinate 3,051, forward strand.
TCCGTGAAGTGATTTATCATCCTATCGTAAGAAAGTCGAGAATGATGTTGTATCCTAGTAGGTCGTGCTGATCCGTTCATAATTATTTCCTCCTCAATAGCACAAATTATAGTATAAAACAGTTGGAGTTTGTGTCTTTTTTCTTGTTTTAATCTGCACGTTCTTTCTCCTTCACGCATGACAGAAGTTAGAGTCACCGCTTTTTTGTGAGGCGAAAAATCAGTATTCATAGATGTATTTTCTCTCACACAAAGAATTTAAATTGAAGGTTTACTTTGTGTTGCAATATAAACACTTAAGTATTGTAACCTGATATCCGACAAGATCAAAAACGGATTTACTATAATTATTATTAGATGTCGAATACTAAACTTGAACAGTCAGCAACGTTGTCATAGTCTATCGTTATGTTAAAGAGAAAATTTCAATGAATTAATCTTATTAATGATCCATTAAGAGTTAGAGCATGTATGAGCTATTGATTATATGTTTTCAATATTTTGCAAAATATTATCCAATCTTGAACAAATAACAAGAGGATAAAACCCTACTTGTTGCCTTAAGAACCCTTTTGAGATAAAGTTTTGAGTAGATAAGTATAATGCAATTATAAAGATAATCGTGGTTCGTAGCATAAGTATGAGTATGTAACATACAGTATACATTCACTTTAAATGAAAAATCTGGGTATGATCACGTACGACGTGATAAACATTTAACATATTCAATGTCCAAATTTCTCAACTCAAATGCATAGAATGCAGAAATACAATATTAATACCAATTTTTGTCCTTCATGCTGAGGCGTGTGGTACGATAGAGGAGAGATAGAGAAAATAGGCAAATCCGAAGCAGTTATAATCATGACGATCATGACAGAAATCATTATAGAAAATCACACTATGATAACGATTACGAACATGATGACACACACTATCACAAAAGACGTAGAAAGCGTGGTTTTCTTGGTGACTTGTTTGGCTTTGACTGAAATAACTCTGCGAGAGTACGGCCTTACATAATAAAATACGATAACACAGATAGTTATCGGGCACAGAAAAAGTCATTAGGTATTTGTATTCAGCTAGCACGATGGATAAGACTACATCTTTCTCTGTGCTGATAGTAGTAGCATTATAGCAGTTTCTATTACACTTGCCATTGTACAACAACAATCAAGCGGTCAGTCAAGAAGACTGACAATATCAAGAAATCAAGCCGTAAATTTTGCACAATTATGCCGCTTCCTCAGATCTTGGTGCACCTGGTGTTTCTGTAGTATATCAAAGTCCTACAACAGTGATTCTACAAGGACATGCCAAAACACTTAACGCAAATATTGCTTTAGTAAATAATCAACAAATTTGGCAAGTAGTGGAGATTGCATTGCTTATCATATAATCCTTTCACGTAGATAAAAATGAACTTCTTGTGGTTTTATTCAAGGTCTTGAGAGCATGAAACTGATAATTGCTGATATGTCTAATGCTTCAATATAAAATTGCATGCTATTCATTACACTATATGTTTCACAACAACTTATAACCCGTAAGGAATAACATTCTATCAAATTCGGCATATCCCACTAGCATATTCTCTTACTCTATAATGAATCTTGACTGAGAATGAGTTTTTACTGATAAACACTTTGCATAACTAAATGCATAGCTGAACATGCTTGATTGTGGTCATAAATCAGTTTGTGCCTAAGTATCTATTAATCAGACTAATTTGATAGTTTTCCAATTCTCTACAGAAGGAGGTGCCAATTATGATGCCAGCAATAATTGATTGGATCCCTTTGAATTATATACATACTCCTGCAGTCCCGTTTGCTTATATGGTTCATTTCTTGTATATCACCGCAAAATCTATGTTACTCTAATTGTAAAATCTGCAGATTCAGGTTTAATGGGGTTGAAAAGTATTCCGTATATAGTGACACTAATAGTATAGTCTCCAGGACCTTGAAATGTATATGGTATTGTCACAATACCTTCGGCAGTATGAAGTGGTGCTCCTGATTGACCTGCTAGTTGCGACGCAGAGAATACCTGTTTACCACCACTGCCTTTAATTATCAAGTCATAGTCTATATGAGGTTGTACGGCGCCGGTTGCTTTAGTCAGAAAATGTACCTTTAGCGATGTAGGATTTGTATGGCCAACTGGCTGTGGAGAGGTTTGTAAGATCACATCTAGTGAGCCACCACTTGTTTGCTTTTTAATATTATCGCTTCCAGCAGAGGAAGATGAGCCACTAACCTGACCGAAGGCAATCGAGGGCAATCCAATGATAACGGAAACGTCGCAGACCAACACTAAGGCTAAACGAATATTCCGTCTGTAAAGTGAGCTAATCAACCTATCGATGCGCCACCTGTCTCATGCTTATAAGCCTCTAACTGATTAGATGTCATTACTATATCAGGGCTACTCATTGGTTCATAGTAATCCTGCATTACGTGCTTTCTACGTTCTTGCTGTTTATCACGATTTGTCATTACAGATCAAATATACACATACTATCAGATAAAGCTAATCGTTATACGTATCTAGCTAACTGCTCAGCGCTTTTTTCTGTGAACAACAGATAGTTGTCTCTTACTTTGCTTCAATAAATTAGCCATTGCCTTTCCACATATTTCATATACATATCTCTCGTCGCCATGGTTAATAACCCGCTTCTTATAAGGCCTAGCTGCAAGAACAAGATGTCTACACAAATTCTCAGATATAGTATTAATTGTCTCAGGAGCTTTCTAATACTTATTAGCTCTTAGTATTTTCATGTGATGATTCATAATGAAATTAAACATTTATGCAGATACAAAAGCTAGAAAAGAAACTAAGCAACTAAACTCAAAAGTTGTTCTGTAAAGTGAGACATTTCATATCTATTGCGAATGTGATTTTTTCTATGACTAATTTTTGATATAAGACATCTACTCTACTCCCCGCCGCTTCCACAGGCACAAAACCCATATTCATCTATTCTTTTATTACATAAGGGGCACCTTTCTCCATATTCTACGTCCCACATGTGTTTACCGTACATCTGGAAATGAGTATCAATTTCTAAAGGTACAATACTGTTCTCATCATCGTTGCCGCCATTATCATTATCATCGTTGTTATTATTATTATTATTATAATTATTATAATAGTTCCGCTTCTCACTGTCATTACCGCTACCAATGCATTCGCTGCTCTTTTCATCAGCTCTGTAACGATTAGTATTAGTTCTCTCCAATGCTTTTTCGGATAATTCTGAGTTATCGGCCCTTCTAACACTTGATACTGGCTTACGTTTTGTCTTCACTATCTATCGCAACGTTTTTCCTCTCTGCTGGAAAATCACTTTCCAACCTCTGTGCACTTAAATGGCCAAAAAAATAATATAATCAATTTCCATCATTATGATATGTTCTTCTACTGGTTTTGATATTTGATTTAATTATCTCAAAAGCATTCTCTGCTGGTTCTCTTTTTGGAAGCTGAACCATGAATATATTTGAACGATTGCCGCCAGAGACGCTAGGTGCAAGCGCAATTAAGCCGGTATTGGACAAGGCTTCAAAGAATTCCAACATGTCGTTAGCATGAAAGAGATAGTTATCCCTTATATCTACATCGAGAAAATTAAATTGCACATCGACAAAAACATCTTGACCGTCGTGAAATATATCTAGAAGAGTATCTACGGCTAATTTTTTACCATAGATAGCAGTCAGAATTTCATCGTATCTTTTAGTATCAACATAAATGCATGGAATTTTTTTCCCATTGAAATCTACTAATGTGGCGCCTTCCTTATGCAACCGCTTGGCAAGTTCATCGAACGTATAAAAATCCTTATTTTTTGGCATGCATATGCACAGGTACTACAATATATTATTATTGATTTTCTTTAATGGTTTCAACAAAGTAATCTTTTAGCTCAATATTATTCTGCATCTTTTTATAGAGATATTGATGCTCATTACACAAGAAGAACGGTATTTGGTTTATAGATTCTATAATGTTGTAATTACTTCGATCTTTTATTAATTCGAGCTGAACTATAAAGTCAGCAGGTGCACCGCATACATTACATCTGAATGGTTCTCGATATAGCCTTTTTATGTAATTATTATCATCGTCGTCCTTTTTTTTCCGACCGTTCACAACACAAGCGATCGTCTTTCTGTCTTAAAAGAGTTTGTAGGTATTTTGCATATCGATCACAAGTTTTTGATCATATCCAAATATAAAAACCAAATATGCTTAGCAGAGCTTTATTGATTTTGCTAACATCAAAGCGCGTTGTGAATCGTCAAGCATAATTTCGTGATTTCTGTATTTGCTGCTGAAATATATTAAATCGATCATCTTACGATTATCTATGTTAACTACGCTTGCTTTGTCTGTAGCGTCGTATACATGGGTGTTGGTCAAGATTATGAATTTGTCTGCAGTAACGGTAGATTTTATCCTGTTGGAAATCTGCTCAAAGCTTTTTATTCGGTCCTTGTCTATTAGTACCGCGACAGCTATCTTTGTACCGGTCTGGTCATTATAAATTAAATCAATTTCGCTGCCTTCTTTCCCATTTGTCTCTTCGAGTCTCGCCACAGAGCCATTCTCATATGCATAACTTAGGAGGTTTATTACAGCATCACGAACATCTGATTCTAGTCGTCGGTCGTCGCTGGAACTTCTATGAATCTTGATGAAATCTGAAAGTGGAACTCCCATTATGCTTCCTTGAATTCTTAGTCCAGGATAGGCGTTTCTAATAGTATTATCTATGGCTTGCTCATCTATCGTCTCGGCACCTCTCTTTTTAGCATCTTCCATTGCATGATACAAAATGTTTATCATAGACCGTATATTTCTGAAATCTTGGAACTCATCATAAATCACCTTTATTTTAGCTGCTAAGTCCTTCTCCTCAACTACTGTGAAAATCTTCTTATCGCCATTGTATCGTATATATTCTAGCAATATCTCTATTATTTCTTCTAGAGTATTAGAACCGGCGAGATCAATTTTGTAGTTTGCTTTTTCCAGCCTATCAAATACAGAAACATTTTCCTTCTGAATTTCTTCATATGAGGAGGGTGTCAACACTAGCATAAGAATTGTTGACGGTAAATGTGCGTTAACTACTGCCTTGATAAAATCCAGCGTCTGCTTATCTGAGTCACATTCATCTAGTTGTAAGATTGTTATTTTTCTTAGAAACTTCCAGTTTAAAGCTGCAATAGCGGATATTCTGGCAATTATATCTTCTAAGGTTAATATATTGCGAGTGTCTTGCTGAAAATTCCCTTCAAGTACTAGCTTGAAAATGGATATTTCATTAGAAGAAAATTCTTCCCTCAAAAGTGAATGAATAGCAGAACAATCTGGTACAAACTTCTCGCTTAGGATCTCTTGCACTTTATTCGCCAAGCTTCTTCCCCGCATTGAGTCAAAAATTCCAAAACGGAATACTTTGTTTGCATTCTTGACATTCCGCTCGGCTTTATCCTTAAGGAAATAAACAAGAGATTCTTTAATCTCCTTCATATAGCCTTCAGTAAATCCTGATAACGTAGCTCTGTAAAGACTGTTCATATCGCGAGGTGAAATTTGCGAAAGATCTACATACGAAGTTACCGTATTACCTGATAGTTCTTTGAGACCTTTAACATGCAGAGATAAGTGGGTCTTGCCTGAACCGACATCTTGGATAACGGTGACTAACCGAAAATCCTTATCAGTAGCGATTCCAGTCATCTTCTGATATAAATCATCTATGCAAGACAATACAGCAAGCTTACCATCATTGTGTCTTTTGCCTCCTAAAATTTTGGCATCGGATACAGTTGGTGTAGGGCTGCTCGGGTACGGATTTTGATGCAAGTCGTAAGGATACACTATATGCACCTCACAAATCCATGTACAAGGCCCCTAATTGTTATTCCTTCGTATCCACCTGTAGACAGCTCATATCTTTTATCGTATTTATTCATTAGTTGCTCGACCAGATGATAAAATTCTTCATGGGAGACGTCATATTTTGTACATAATTCATTCTTAATTTTGCCAAATTCTACCCAGCCAATAGAGTTTGCATAGTTGGAGACAGAATTATCAAAGTCAGTCTTGAACTGTTCAAGTTGCGTTGTAACGTCAGCACTCAAACGCTTATCAACGACGCTACTGCCTATATTTTCCTTATCGAATTTTGATAAACTCAAGATGATATTATTTGTACTCGATTCAAGGCTCTTTGCTAATGCATCAGAAGTTTTATTAATGGATCGTTCAAGAGATTTTATTGCATCATATATTATCCGAAACTTAGGGTCAGAATTTAACAAACTCTGTAAATAGTATTCTCTGTGCCAGCAGTAGTATGCAGCCCCTTTCTTGTCTATATATAAATCGCCATGTGTAGCAGCTTTTTCTAGAATTGTATCAATGTCTTCCTCAGCAAATTCTTTGCGTAAGTCGGCTTTCTTAACCCCAGCAGAGCCAGATAAAAAAATTTGCTGTATCAGCTTTTCTTCTGCAGACATGAGATAAATTTTTAAAATCGTTATTTAAGTTCGGAAGTAACATAGTACTGCGTCATGAGTAAACAAAGTTCGAGTTAAAAAGGGTTAATAATATATGGTTCGCAATTATAGTGGGATGATGATTACTCTTCCTGAAAAACACTATGATGAAAGTACTAGGGTAACTGACCGGCCTATTTTAGACCTGTGCGTATATTGAATATTCGAGGCATAAAGCGCGTGTCATTCACGTGTATATTTCTCAATAACCTAATATAACCTAATTATAGCAGCAGAATTCATACTCTGTGAATTATCCGACTATTATATAGTTAGGCGTGTATCGAGAGTCGATACACTGATAGCAACTTTTAACATTTCAAGTAAACGCGTAGCATAAAGATTTGAAGTTCACGACTGCTCATATTCCGTGAGTCTAGGTCTACGCTTATTCATAATTGCAAATATGAACACAATTATCGTTATCCATATTATACTAAGAATTACATTAGTGAAACTCACATAAAGATAAGGCATAGCTTCCTGCAAGTTAGTCTGAAGTATTTTAATTGAGGCGTGTATATCTTGGAGGGCAGCATTATATGCTGAACTATTCGGCCCTTCCGACGAGACTGAACTAGCCCGAGAAATCATAGCGCTGAGGTCATTTTGTATTAATCCCAAGTCTGTTCTTGGAGTTGAAAAGGACCATACGGGATTCCCATGCTTTGGGAGCAATTGTTGTACATGTTGAATATGGCTCACCAACATCTCAGCTGTTTGGGAGGTTTCCGCTCTTGACAAGTATCCTGCTGCTTTGTCAATAGGATAAATTGTCTGCTGATAACCATAGTAGGCAATTCCTGCTCCAAAGGCTATAAACGCTAGGATACCTACTGGTGCTAGCTTATCGTATCTTGTACTTTTATTACTCACATCATTTCGACTGCTCGATCTCGTCTTTCTTGTCATGATATTATCGAATATGGTAGTATTTATTGTATCGTTGGGTCTATTGAGTAACCGCAAGTTGTTGATGTATTTGGAGTCTTTAGCTAGGTATGCAAAACTTGGAGTCGGTCCGGCCGGTTGTCTCATTGGAAATGACCTCTTAGATGAATGCAATATACCTAGATATGCGACATAGATAAAACCGACGGTCTGAATTGCAATTAATGGAAGAAAAATTGGGTTATCTGAAAATACGGAGACGAAAAGAGCTATGCATCCGTAAAGGCTAAAAAATAATTCTAACAAGCTTGTTTTGGTAAATGGCAAAACGTAAGAATTATCCTTCCAGCCTTGCTGCTTCTTAAGAATACCGAATTTAGGAGTCCGTAAGAATTCGCTTTTGTTATCCAATAACGCATCAAATATTGCTATGGTGTTATTGACAGATATTCCTGCTGAAAAGAATATTAGAAAAAGATACTGACGTGCCTTGGTCTTCCATTTATCTTTCCATATTTTTCTAATTATATAAAGATAGCTAAGCGGTCCCGTAAAAATATATATTAAAATGCCTATGAGTGGCGCCCAGCCTACCCCGTACAGTTGGTAACCTAATGCCAGTAGTATCGGAAATATAAGAAACTGAACAAGGAATAGAGCATGAACCAAATGCCTTGTTAACTGTATGAATGCCTGTATCTTCGTATCTATTGGGATTCTCTTCTGCAAAATTACTTTGGGCAGCAGCTTCAGAGCAAGTTGTATTGAACCCTTTGCCCACCTGAATTGTTGACGTTTGGCAGCATTCATCTGAACCGGGAGCTCCGCAGACACTACTACATCCTCAAGGAACAAACACTTCCATCCTTTGAGCTGCGCTCTATAACTCAAGTCAAGGTCCTCGACTAGAGTGTTTGCATGCCAGCCACCTGCATCCTGTATGCACGACCTTCTCCAGATTCCTGCTGTTCCGTTGAAACTCATAAATAAATGACTCAAGCTTTTTGCTTTTTGCTCTACTAGGAAATGTAGATCTAGAGATATTGCCTGTGCTTCTGTAAGAGTTGAATAGCTTTCATTCACATGTCCCCACCTACACTGAACAAGTCCCAATTTTGGATCTGTAAAGTTGACTACAGCATTTTTCAAAAAGTCTGACTCTGGGATAAAGTCAGCATCAAAAATAGCTATAAACTCGCCCTTCGCGTATTTAATACCAGTCTTGAGTGCACCGGCTTTGTAACCTGATCTATTCCGTCTTTGAATATGAGTTATATCGAAACCTTTCAATTTGTAATAGTTAACTATCACTCTGATAATTGCAGTAGTCTCGTCATCTGAATCATCTAGTATTTGAATTTGCAATTTTTCTATTGGATAATCTAGTTTACATACTGCATCGACTAGACGAGCAGCGACATATTTTTCGTTAAATAACGGAAGTTGAACAGTGACTACAGGTAAGGAATCCCCATCAGATGTTTTACGGGAGTTCTTTTTGTGTCTCAGATTTCTTAAGGATTGAAAACAGAGATAATGGAAATTAAGCGTATAGATGGTCATAATCCAAGCTACACTAATCAAAATAACAAACAGGAAGGCGCTAATGGCAAGCATCACAAATGCCCTACAACCTGATTACAACATATGTAGATATTTATTGCAAACGTAGATTTAGCTTCATGTAGCTGCGACATATAGATAGATGCAGATGAAATTAAGAGATAAAAACTGATTATCCAAAACGTTTCGTTATCGTAATTGCTATTCAATTCTATGACTTTTTTATTTATTCATTTATTTATTATTTCATTAATACTACTGGCTATTTTCAGTAGTTTTTATCGTAATCTAAGTACATATCCAAACTCTCTGCTATTATAATCAGTATTTAATTCGCTGTCGTGTTTTTATTATTATTAAATGACAGCCAGCATTACTACTGCCCTTTTTGGAATATCTTCACACATTGCGGAGGGCATACATTTTC
>JBKOWU010000027.1:0-2550 GCA_046724555.1 Thermoproteota archaeon
TGTACATTATAGATGATACTTGCTTTTAATGACAGAAGCGCATTTGTATCATTTTTAGCTGTTATACTATCATTTTTAGCGCTATTAATCTTAATAGTTCCTATACCAAGTTTTGCTGATAGAATAGTTACAGTACGTCAAGGTGCTACTCTAGCTATTGGATGTGATCTTGGTACCAATGACGATTTCAGGGACGCTACAAAAGTACTTACATACGATCAGCCAACCAAACTTACATTTAATTGCGAAAGGCCTGGAGGAGATGTTGACCTGAAAAAAGGTGAAAGCATAGCTATCGGATGTTTACACGACAATCCTCTTGCCATTCCAAAACATGTAAAGATGAAGTCTGGGGAGTTGTTCTATATACTATGTCATGAGAAACAGAAATCCTAGTTGAAATCTTGGCTTTATTTATTGTTCTTATCATCGTCGCCATACAATATCTCCTTTGTTGTTTCATCTTTATTTGGAACTTGTTCTTTTCTTAGGTATTGATTCTAATGCTTTATCTTTAGTATCTTCCATATCTTTTATTATATCTTTGAAACTACTTTTTTCATAATCGTCTTTATAGTATATGATGTATTTAAGACAACGCTCTACCAGGCTGAGCTACCAAGGCACAACACCAACAGTAACTAACGCCAAGCATTGAACGTGACCATTCCGGTGCTACTTTTTTATGAAATTCCTTTCTCCGTGGAAGAAAAAAGCAATAATACTTTTATCAACAGGCTTTGTACACTTTTTTTATGAATGGTCATGCTAGTGAAAATAAGCACATCCTAGCAGTTGATGATGACTCTGACATAGTTTCAATGGTTGAACAAGCGTTACAAATACACGGCTTCAAAGTGTCTGCTTTTACTGATCCGGCTATGGCGTTAGAACAGTTTAAGGTCAACTGCAAGGATTATACCATGATCCTATCTGATATCAGGATGCCAGGTATGAATGGCTATGAATTGATAAGGAAAGCAAAAGAAATACATAAACAAGTAAAGGTAGTGCTTATGAGTGCTTTTGAGATTAATGACAAAGAATTTCACAATCTATTGCCTGATATCAAGGTAGATGCCTTCCTTCAAAAGCCATTTCATATACAGCAGCTAAATGATATAGTAGAGAAAATCAACATCAAAAGTGATTAATCTACAACAGTTATGATTATAATGAAACTTCCATCTACAATGGTTATTATATTGTTATACATGATTGGTGGGGGGATGCTCCAAGATGATACAAGATCTAATGAATTGTCATGTTAACGATGCTTTAGATCATATGAATAAATCAGAACATTGTACTCACTCCATAATAATTTATCCAGACTTAGATACATTTATGGATAAAGATCGGGGTGAGTTATTCCCTCTATCGAGTACACCTTTGTAGTTATCTGTGTCATCTGATTTCAAGTGTTTACATTTTTAAACTCTTGTAGCCTTTGTCAAAGCATCTCGGTTTCTATGTCTCTTGCTCTTTGTTCTCTTAATTCTTCATACCACTTCCATTTCCTTCTTCCAGTATGCATTTGGATATGTTCGAATGACACATCACATCTTGCGTTAAATTACATCCGAGATAGACAAAAAGAAGGAGCTTCTATTGCCCTAGGCTTGTCCGCCTTTTTTAGCTACCTTTGTTCTTGTCTTTTTGCTTGCAGATGCAAGGCCTTTTTTGCTAGTTTTCTTAGCCATCTAGTTGTATGTATATATCTCATGATATATATTAATATGCATATATAGCATAACTACTATAAGCTACTAGTATGGTTAGTAATATAAGAAAAAATCCTGATAGAACAGAAAAATTGGGAATTACCTTACCTATATCATTATTACAGAAAATCGATAATAATCGTGGCGATATCCCTCGTAGCAGATATATTCGTAGAGCTATTGAGAGATCTCTTAAAGTAAAATAATGTAGAATCTAAAAGGTATGCACATCTACACCTGCAGTTTGTGACGATAACGATAACGACTCTTGCAGCGGCAGGTTCTGCAAATACGATGATACTTCCAGAAAGAAGATCAAGGAATCGTGTTTGTGTTCATGTCATTACAAGAAAAAAAAGAAGGTCTTATACGGCATCTTTTGTTTATTATCATATTTGCTACTTGTTTTTCTGTCTCAGAATGATAAAGAATTCTGAACAGAAATAACCGCATCTAAGGTGAGCTTGATTGAATACTAGAACCTACACTTCCTTTAGAAGTTTGACCTGGTGTCAGCTCTACAATCGAACCGCCAATATAACTGGCATCAGCCCCATTCAGTCTCATACTGTCCTGAGCTGGTGCAGGACCTGTTAGTATACCATTTATTCCTATTGGTTCGGTTATAGAACCTCCGTTGCAGTGTCCTGGCAATGTATCGTCTAAGCTCGCATATTTTATCCAGGGTCCTTTTCCGCCACCGGTAAAGTCATACCAAAATTCTACATGGACGCCATCTGATATTCTCCATGAAGTTGACTTTATGCCAATTGGTTTCCCATGTGGTATTGGTGGAACGTTCACATATTGATAACCACTACATGGA
>JBKOWU010000281.1:0-2458 GCA_046724555.1 Thermoproteota archaeon
ACAGACTGCAACAGGTACCTTATCAGATGGAATTCCAATACCATTATCCTCACAAGAAATAAACCACATATCGTTCAGCGGATCTAATAATTTCAATGATAATGAAATATTTGGCAGAGTCTGGCTACTTTCGCAAGAATCAAGAGAATTCTCAATCAATTCTCTTACCGCCATATATAGGATCCGCTCACCAGTAAAGCCCGCAAGCGCAGAATTATCAACAAAGAACTCTGATTCGGCTTTTCTGTTATAACGAACCTTGCCTTTGCTATTGTGTGGAACCGAGGTTACAGTTGCCTGCAAGCTGATACGTTCGGCAGTAGCTTCCACACTAGCATTTGATTTCAAACCAAACGACAACACTAGTATAATACTCAATTTAACTTTTTACAGTACTCAATTTAACTTTTTACAGGAAATTTTTTGACATAGCAGTTGAATGCAAATATATGGACTGAATTTAACATGGTTCAAATTTCTGTCTTCGAATTATTTAATATTTTTATGCCGTTGATCACAAAACTCTATTCTCAGTCAAGAATTACTTAACGCTTTAGCTGAAAACGGTTGATATTATATAGATAAATATGCATTAGAAATTTACTATTTCAGCAGACGATCTGGCTCTTGGCAACGGCTACATGATTAAAGAATTAGTTTCTTAAAAGACACTATATGTCAAAGGACTTGTATATTAAAATATTAGAAAGTAAATTGAAGAGAAAAAACTTTATGTAATTTATCTTCTGGTGAGAAATACAAAAATTAATAGGCATATTGTATATTTTGCTTCTTATATAATGGATCTAATGGAGAGATTGCTTCTTATTGCTCGTGAACCTGTAGAAGAAGTTGTAACAAAAAATGAATTGAAAACTCTATTGGAAACTAACGCCTATCCCAAACACTATATAGGGCTAGAGCTTTCCGGAAAGTTACATCTAGGCAGCCTCATTCTGACAGGTTTTAAAATCAACGATTTCATCAAAGCACAGATTCATACTACTGTATTTTTAGCTGATTGGCATACATATATTAATAATAAACTAAGTGGAAACTGGGATAAGATCAAAGAGGTTTCTAAATATTATTCCTCGGCATTTAGGTTCTTCTGTCCTGGTGTTAGTATCGTGCTAGGAAGTGACCTCTATGAAACCTATGGCAGCTATTGGGAAAGTTTCATACGATTCAGTAAGCACATGAACATATCGAGAATAATGCGTTCGCTGACTATTATGGGAAGAAGTGAAAGAGAAAGTCTAGATTTTTCACAGTTGTTGTATCCAATAATGCAATCTACGGATATCAGAGCCTTGGATTTGGATATAGTTCATGCAGGTATGGATCAGAGAAAAATACATATGTTGGTCAGGGAGATTTTTCCCAAGTTGGGCTGGAAAGTGCCGGTTTCTGTACACCATCACTTGCTTCCTGGCCTATCAGAACCTGTTAATCTATCATTGCCTGGGGTAGAAACCTTTGAAGATATAAAGATATCAAGTAAAATGAGCAAAAGCAAACCGGCCAGTGGAATTACAATTCACGATGATGAAAAAACCATAAGAAACAAGATAAGCGCAGCATTCTGTCCCATTGGTATTGCAGATAGAAATCCTATACTTGAGCTCATCAGATATATTGTATTTCATCAATTTGACGAATTTATTGTGGAGAGGGCTACAAAGTACGGAGGTAATATCACCTACACAAAGTACACTGATATTGAAAGGGACTTTATAGAAAAGAAAGTCCACCCTATCGATCTAAAAAATGCTACTTCTGTATATATTAATAAGGTAGTCGAGCCTGTTAGAAGCTACTTTGAAAACAAAGAACCGAGTTCTTCTTAATAATTGTATTTTAATTGGCAATTATGCACTTGCACAAACATCTTTGAGAAGTTCGTACTTTGACCTATATCCACGCGGATTTATCATCATGCCATTATGGATGAATGTAGATGAATTACCAACAATTACCGTTGTAATCATCCCTAGCATATGTTGGTGATCTAGCATTTTATCAAGAGTAGTTAAAGCTATATCTTGGCTCTCTCTATAGGCGCCTTTGACTATTGCTACAGGAGTAGACGGCTTTCTATATTTTAGAAAAATATCTCTTGTATCCCTTAGTTGATGCACGCGCTTCTTGCTTGCGGGGTTATAAATCACAGTAACATAGTCACCTAAAGCTGCTGCCTCTACACGTTTTACGATCATATCCCAGGGAACAAGGAGATCACTCATACTAACTACTGCAAAATCAGTCATCAACGGAGAACCAACTAAAGCAGCACACGAGTTCAAAGAAGAGACACCCGGAACACATTCAATATATATACCATTTTCTCTATTCCATCCTTTGTCCACTAGGATTTCGTAAATCAAACCTGCCATTCCATAAATACCTGGATCTCCTGAGGACACCAGTGATACAATTCTGCCTTCTTCTGCAAAAT